>JARLGT010000010.1 GCA_031292615.1 Coriobacteriia bacterium
CTCGGATCATGATCTCGCCCTTGCGGGCCAGGATGGCGTCGGTGCGATTCGCCACGTCACTCACCTGCCGCTCGGTAGGCGGCCAGGCGCGCCCGTAGGTCGGCACCCACGTGCGTCAGTTCCGGAATCGGCTTCCCGAACGTGTGGAAGTAACCCGGGTTGATCGCCGAGAGCCGCCCGGTCACGCGCCGACCAGTCATCGTCTCAACCGTGACTTCCTCGCCGAGTGCCACAGCGGCGACGGCGAAGCCCTTTACCCACGTCAGCAACGGCTGACCCGCGGTCTCAGCCGGCAGGTTGCTTGCGCGCTCGGCGGGCTCGAGCAGCACGCGCTCGACCTCGACCCACTCCCCTGCCTTGCAGTTCTGCACGTCGGACAAGGAGCTCACCCCCGTGTCGTAGGAGCCCAGAAGCGCGGCAGCGGCAGGTCGACTACGGTCACGATGCCCGGTGCGGCTGCGCCGATCAGCGGGATGTAGTTGCCCACGCTCGCATACGTTCCCTTGCCGCCCGGAATCTCGGGCTGGTTGGCCATCGAAACGTTCGGGTCGCCGACGATCTTGATGTAGTCGCCGGTGTCCTGGCCTTCGGCTTCGGGACGGATCTGCTGAGGGTGGACGAGTTCGATCTTCAGCTCGCCCTTGCTATACCCCCATGCGACGTGGCGACAGCCGCAGACGTTGCCCGGAGCGACCTTCACGCACGGCGTCTCGCGCTCGACGCCCGTCACGATGGGCTCGCGGGTCTCCTTGATCTCGTCGATCTCCCAGCCCAGCGCCTTGCCGATAAGCCCGATCGACTCGTGGAAGCCGATGTGGCCGACGATGCTGCCATCCGCGACTCCAGCTTCGAACTCCTCGACGGTCGTGCCGACCCCTTGGCTTGCCATCACGGTGGGGCCGAAGGGCGACAGGTCGTTGATGCGCGAGGCCTCGATGCGGTCTACCCGCAGGCAGATTGAGGACAGGGCTATTGGCAGCGCGTCGAGCACAAAGCCCGGATTGATGCCGGTGCCCAGGATGCTGACGCCGTGCTGCTTGGCGAGCGCGTCGAACTGCTCGGCCCACTCGGGATCGGTCGCCCATGGATAGGCGAGCGTCTCGGCGATGCAGATTACGTGGGAACCGGCGGTGACCGCGGCGGTGACCTGGTCGGAGATCTCGCGCAGGTTGCTCGCGGTGAGAATGCATACGACGTCTGGCTTCTTGGCAAGCACTGAGTCGATATCGGCGGTGACGGCGATGTCGCACGTGGTGCCGATGACTTCACCCACCGTAAGGCCGTGCTTCTCGGGATGTCGATCGATCACGCCGACGAGATCGATATCGTTCGGGCGATCCAAGATGTAGCCGAGCAGCCCTTGGCCCATCATCCCGGCACCCCATACTGCGACCTTGATCATGCGGGAACCTCCTGAGATTGATGCAGAACGGTTCTACGTCTATGCAACATACTCCGGAGGCCGCAGATGTGACAGACCACAAGAGCCGGTGTTCTTCTGACGCCGCCCTATTCGAGTTCTCCAGCGACGCCCTCAGCGGCCGCAACGATGCTGCCATCAACGATCAGTTCGTAGGCCTTTTGTATCTCCGGGGAGAGCCACCTGTCCGGCCCAACGCCCTCGACGTACTCACGCAGCAAGGCGATCACCGCGCCGGTCGCCTTGGCGGGCTCGAGCGGCTTGCGCAGGTCCAGCGCCCGGGCCGCCGAGAGCATCTCGATAGCGAGCACGTGCGCAAGGCCATCGACGCTCTTTCGCAGCTTGCGCGCCGCGCTCCACCCCATCGAGACGTGGTCTTCCTGCATCGCCGAGGACGGGATCGAGTCCACGCTCGCAGGCACCGCGAGTCGCTTGAGCTCGCTCACGATCGAAGCTTGCGTGTACTGCGCGATCATGTGGCCAGAGTCCACGCCCGGGTCCTGCGCCAGGAACGGCGGCAGACCGTTGCTCCGACTCTGGTCGAGCATCCGATCAGTACGGCGCTCGGCGATCGAGGCCAGATCGCATGTGACGATCGCGAGGAAGTCGAGAACGTAGGCGACGGGCGCCCCGTGGAAGTTACCGTTGGACTCGATGCGCCCGTCGGGTAGCACCACCGGGTTGTCGATCGCCGAGGCAAGCTCGCGACCGGCGACCACGGCCGCGTGGTCGATGGTGTCGCGCACGCCACCGGCGACCTGCGGAGCGCAGCGCAGCGAGTAGGCGTCCTGGACGCGAGTGTCACCCTCGCGGTGCGACTCGGCGATGGGCGAGCCGGCCAGAATCCGCGTCATGTTGCGCGCGCTCGCCGCCTGCCCCACCTGCGGCCGGAGTGCTTGGAGCTCGGGTGCCATCACGGCGTCTGTGCCGAGCAGCGCCTCGATGCTCATCGACGCCGTGATATCGGCCACCTTGACCAGCGCTTGCAGGTCGGTGATGGCCATGCACAGCATCCCTAGCATCCCGTCGGTTCCGTTGATGAGCGCCAGTCCCTCTTTCTCCTCCAGCTCGACCGGCGTCAGGCCGACAGCGGCGAACGCCTCGGCGGTAGGCATCCGAACGCCCTTCGCATCGTGGACCTCGCCCTCGCCCATGATTGCCAGCGCGCAGTGAGATAGCGGCGCCAAGTCGCCCGAGCAGCCCAGCGACCCGTACTCGGGCACGCACGGGGTTATCCCGGCGTTTAGACAGTCCGCGTAAGCCTGCGCCGTGCGCACGCGGACTCCCGTGCGCCCGGTAGCGAGCGTGGACAGGCGCAGTAGCATCAGCGCCCGGACCACCTCGGTCTCGACGCAGGCGCCCGTCCCCGCTGCGTGTGAGCGGATCAGAGAGCGCTGCAGCTGCGAGCGCATCGACGGATCGATGTACTTGGTCGCAAGTGCGCCAAAGCCGGTGGAGACGCCGTAGACGGCGCGGCCGGACTTGGCGAGCTCCTCGACGAACGCGCGAGACTGCTGGATGGCCGCGATCGACTCGGCGGAAATCTCGACGCGAGCGCCGGCGCGGGCTACAGCAACGACGTCGGCGATGGTCAGCGGGCCGGTGGATACGGTGACGGTGCCTGGCATGTCGGTCCTTCTTCGAGTTGGCGGGGACTCGGCGATGGCGAGAGCCCGCGATTGGTGGATACTCTGAGATAGCCGATGCATCAGAGAAGATGCCCGCAAAGTGTAGGCGCGCCGCGGGGTACTGCTCCACTCCAACCGGATGGAGCGTCGCGGAGCCGATGAGACGAGGAGTCTCGTGACCGACCAAACGCTGCCATCCGACCCCCTGTGGCCTCGCGCCGGCGAGTGGCTGGTTCCCGCGCCCGCGCTCGACGCGAGCGTCGCCGACATCGCCGTGCTCGGCGTTCCGGCGTATCGGACCTCGATCACGCCCACCAATGCGCACGAGACGCCATCCGCAGTGCGTGAAGCGTTGATGCGCTACTCGACCTACTCGGCAAGTCACGGGGTCGACGTGGCTAAGCTGTCCGCGTTCGACTTCGGCGACATCATCGAACCCGACGGGCCCAACGGCGAGACGCGAGTTCAAGACGCGGTGACCAAGGCCGCCAGACGCTGCCACTTCCTCATCGCGATCGGCGGCGACAACTCGCTGACGTACAGCGTGATGACCGGCCTGTTCGCCGAGCGGCTGGCGGAGTGCGGCCTGATCACCATCGACGCGCACCACGACCTGCGTGACGGCTGCAACAACGGCGCACCCGTGCGCCGGCTGCTCGAAGCCGGGCTGCCCGGCTGCAACGTGGTGCAGATCGGCATCGCGGACTTCTCGAACTCGGCGGCGTATGCGGCTCGGGCGCGCGAGGCCGGTATCAAGGTGATGCCGCGAGCGGCCCTGCGCGCGGCCAACTTCAATGCCGTCGCGGCTGCGGCGCTCGAGGTGGCTGGCGCGGGCGGGCGACCGGTGTTCGTCGATGTCGATGTCGATGTGTGCGACCGCGCCGAGGTTCCGGGCTGCCCCTCGGCCGCGCCCGGAGGCATCTGTGCTGACGACCTGCGCCAGCTCGTCTTCGCGCTCGCCCGCGACCCGCGCGTGGCCGGCATGGACATCGCCGAGATCGACTCAACGATCGACGCGCGCGACGCGAGAACCGTGCGCCTCGCGGCGCTGCTCATTCTGGAAGCGGCGGCTGGCTTGGCTCGGCGGGGGTAGAATCCAGCTGGCAACACGCGTTGGCCCCACGTTTGGGATCGCACGAAAGGGACATCGTTGAGCGAGTTCGTCGAAGGCGATACTCAGCACCCGAGCGCCACGAGCGGCTCTTCGCAGCTCAGCGCCGAGGACCTCGCTCGCCGAGAGCGGGCCGACGAACTCTACTACGACGCACGCGCCGTTCGCCAAGTCGACTACGTCCGCCTCAAAGAACTTTCGGAGGCCAGCCTCGAGCTTGCCTGCGAAGTCGGCTCCGATGGCGAGCAGTACCGCCACGGGATGGCCGAGGCGCTCAGCATGCTCGCCTACTACAACGCGACGCTGGGTTTCTCGGACGTCGCGATGTCGCAGGCTTCGCAGGCGATCGCGCTTCTCGATAGCGAAGAGCCGTCCACCATCCTGACCGATCTGTACGCCACGATGGGCTGGGCGCGCTTCTCCCAGGGCAACTTCGTCGAGGCCATCGAGGTGCTGGTTCAGGCGATGCGTATGGCCGAGGAGGTCGGCGACTTGGCCGCCAAGGCCAAGGCGCTCGACACGATGGGCAGCGTGCACGAGGTTTCGGGCCACCCCGCTGACGCGCTCGACGAGCACCTGCGAGCCATCGATATCTACCGAGAAGTGCACGACGACGTCAATCTGGCGCTCGCGCGCAACAACCTCGCGTACACCTACCTCTCGCTCGGCGACTACGACAGCGCGCTGGAGACGGCGATGGCCGCGCTCGAGTACGTCTCGGCCCATGGCTATCGGAACATCGAGGTATCTGTGCTCGACACGGTCGCGACCGTCTACCTCGAGAAGGGCGACCTCGACGCTGCCGTCGAGTACTCGCACCGCGGTCTCGACCTTGCCCGCGAGTGTGGCTCCGAGCAAGACGCCGCCGACAACCTCATGACTATCGGCCGCATCGCTGTCGAGCAGGAACGCTACGACGAGGCACTCGCGGCAGTGGGCGAGGCGCTCGCAATCGCGTCTGAAGCTGGCCGCGCGGTGGAGGTCTATACCGCACATGAGCTGCTGGCCCGCATCTATGAAGCTCGCGGCGACGTGGGAGCGGCTCTCGGCGAGTACCGACTCTTTCACGAACTCGAACAGGCCCGGATCAATGAAGAGGCACAGACACGCTTGGCGCACCTTCGCGTTGAGAACCAGCTCGAAAGTGCCCGCAAGGACGCCGAGATCCATCGCCTGCGCAGCCTCGCGCTCGAGCGTGAGGTCGAGGACGGCCGAATCGCCCAGGCGCGCCTCGAGGCCCAGGCTTCGCTCGACCCGCTCACCGGCCTGTACAACCGGCGCCATCTCTCGGTACTCGCCGAGGAACTGCGGGCTGCGGTGGCTCGGCAAGAGTCGGTGTGTCTGGCGATCTTCGACATCGACCACTTCAAAGCCGTCAACGACACCTACGGTCACCTTGCCGGCGACCGCGTGCTGGTCTCGCTCGCTCGCCAGCTGCGCAGCAACTCCCGCTCGACCGACGTGGCGCTTCGCTATGGCGGTGACGAGTTCTTGGTGCTCATCGTAGGCATGGACGGCCCGGCCGGCGCCGAGACCGCCGAGAGGCTGCGGACGACGGTCGAGGCGACCGTCGTTGAGTCCGACCGCGCGCAGATTCGAGTGACGATCAGCGCCGGCGTCACGTGCGTCTCGCTCGACGGAACAACCGATCTCTCGGCGTTGATCGACCGAGCCGACCACGGCCTGTACGCCGCGAAGCAGACGGGCCGCAATCGCGTCGTGAGCATGTAGCAGCTAGCGCACCGCCTCGATGATCCGGTCCAGGATCTCGTCGAGGATCTGCTGTGTCGTGGCGAAGTTCAGCCGAGCGAAGCCCGTCCCGCGATGGCCGAAGTCCAGTCCGCTCGACAGCGCTACTCGCGCCGTCTCCAGCAGTCGTTTCGCCGGATCGTCGCCTAGCTCCAGTGCTCGGAAGTCCAGCCACGCCAGGTACGTTGCCTCGGGCACTGTGAAGCCAACCTCCGGCAACTCTGCGGCCAGGCGCGCCGCGAGGTGGTCACGTTGCGCGGTCAGATGCGCGCGGGTCTGGGCGAGCCACGGTGCGCCCTGCGTCCATGCGGCGAGCGACGCCTCTGCGCCGGGCGAGCCCACAGCGCCGAAGACGTGCGACGGCACGGCGGCGATCGCCTCGGCGAGTCCGGCGTGGCCGATATGCGCGACGGCAGTGCGCAGGCCCGCGAGATTGAACGACTTGCTCGCGGCGTTGATCGTCAGTGTGCGCGCCGCAATCTCGTCGCCGAGCAGCGCCATCGGCGTGTGCACGACGTCGCCATGGCGCAGGTCGGCCCAGATCTCGTCGGAGATGACGAGCAGGTCGTGACGCTCGGCGACATCCGCGATCGCAGTTAGCTCGTCGCGAGTGAACGCACGGCCAGTCGGGTTGTGAGGGTTGCACAGCAGAATGGCCGTCGTCGTCTCGTCGACAGCCGCCGAGAGCCGCTCGGGGTCGAGAGCCCAACCGTTGTCCGCGCCCAGCGGGCACTCGACGATGCGGCGCCCGGTCTTCTCGACCGTGCCCAGGAACGGTGGGTAGACCGGCGTAAAGACGACGATCCCGTCTCCCGGCTTGGTCTGCAGCCATACCGTGATGGTGACCACCTGCATCACGTCGCAAAAGACGCGCACGCGCTCGGTGTCGGGGCACCAGCCGTGGTTGGTCTGCTGCCACTCGGCGAACGCCTCGGGCAGCTTAAACTCTGCCGCCATGTTGTAGCCGAAGTCGCCGCGCTCCACCAGCGCGCGAACTGCGTCGACCGCTGCCGGAACGGGCGGCAGGTCCATGTCGGCGACCCACGCGGGGATGACGTCTTCGTCGTGCCAGTTCCACTTCGCACACGTGAGGCTTCGCAGGCGATCGATCTCGGCGCCCACGAGTGGCTGGCGCGGGGGGTTCTCGGCGGGGGTCATGCTGGCTCCAGATGTCCAAGGATTCGGTAGTGTCGTCTAGGGTATCGAAGATACCCGTCACCTGCCGAGCCCAGCGCGCGCGACTAGCCCAGTGCGCCGACGGCCCGGCGTGTCCGTGGAGTGCACGGGCTGCGCCGGGCCGTTGAAGATCGCCCCCCTCGAGCGTCCACGTCGACTGTAGTCAGCCATCGGCGAGCGCCCAATGACTTGCGTCAATGAAATGAAACAACCTGAAGACCATCGGTTGGCGCTGGCGGCGCGGTGTTTGCACTGGGGTGTAGTCTGTTTGCTCGGCCCTCGGGGCCGACATCACAGATCCGACCGCATCGACGGAGGGCCTACGTGCGATCGCCTCGACTCAAGAGACTCACCCTCGCCGCAGTTCTGGTGGCGAGCTGCGCACTGAGCGCGCTCGACGCCGGCTGCGCGATGAACTCGGCCGGCCCTAGACAGGCGCCGGCCGCTCCGCTCGCGGTCTCGGCGGCTGGCTCGCGCGTCCGGACACGGCCGGCCGACGCGACTGGCTCGGCGACTCCGAGTGGATCGACGAGCCGCTCCAGCGGCCCTGCGCCTTGGGCCGCGAAGCTGCTGCCACCGATCGCCGGGCTTCCCGACCCCCAGCCTGCGACGGACATCACCGGACCGCGCGACCTCGGCGTGCCGATTCTGATGTACCACATCATCGGGATCGCTCCAGCTGGCGCGCCCAATCCCGATCTCTACGTCAGGCAGGGCGACTTCATCGCTCAGCTGCGCTATCTCGCGACCAACGGCTATCACGCGGTGACATTGCAGCAGGTCTACGACTTTTGGCATAACGGCGGCACGCTGCCGGACAAACCCGTCGTGCTGTCGTTCGACGACGGCGACACGCCCGACTTCACCGTCGTGGCTCCACTCCTCAACGAGCTTCAGTGGCCGGGAGTGCTCAACCTGATCGTCGGCCGCCACAAACTGCGTTTCAAGAAGCCGATTGTCCGCGCGCTGATCAAGGCGGGCTGGGAGATCGACTCCCATACTGTCACCCACACCGAACTGCCAGGCCTATCGGCCCGGCAGCTGGCGTTCGAGGTGACTGGCTCGCGCAAGCAGCTGCAGGCCCTCTACCACGTGCCGGTCAACTTCTTCTGCTACCCGTCGGGGCGCTTCGATGCGGCCGGCGTGGCGGCGGTCCAGCAGGCTGGCTATCTCGGCGCCACCACGACGCTTGGCGGGCTGGCTCGGCCGAGCCAGGGCTTCCTGATGCGCCGCGTGCGCGTCTCTGGCGGCGAAAGCATCGCGTCGTTCGCGACGCTGCTCAACCAGCACTAGCGCCCGGCAGTCAGAATGCGCCGATGGCCGCGCGGCGCGCGCTATGCTGGTGGGCGTCTGGGCGGCGCGAATCGGAGGACCCATGCAGGCGCTTTGGCTCGAGGACCGGCAGCTTTCGATGCGCGATGTTGCGATGCCTGACGCGGCTGCGGCCGGCGAGGCGCTGATCCGAGTGCGGCTCTCGGGCATCTGCGGCACCGACCTGGAGCTCGTTCGCGGCTACTACCCCTACAGCGGTGTGCTCGGCCACGAGTTCGTCGGCGAGGTCGTTGACGCTCCAGACCCGGCGTGGGTCGGCGCGCGCGTTGTCGGCGAGATCAACGACGCGTGCGGCACGTGCGAAACCTGCCGAGCAGGCCGCCCGACGCACTGCGAGGGTCGCACCGTCCTGGGGATATCGGCACGCGACGGCGTTCACGCCGAGTTCGTGCGCCTACCACTGGCCAACCTACACCGCGTCCCTAACTCGGTCAGCGACGATGCCGCCGTCTTCACCGAGCCGCTCGCCGCGGCAGTCGAGATCGTGACGCAGGTCCACATCGCACCCACGGATCGCGTGCTCTTGGTGGGCGCGGGACGGCTCGGCCAGCTGGTCGCGCAGGTGCTCGCTCTGACTGGCGCCGAGTTGCACGTCGCGGCGCGCCACCAACTCCAGCGCGATCTGCTGCACGCCCGCGGCATCGCCACAATCGTCGAGGGCGACATCGCGCCCCGCAGCTACGACGTGGTAGTGGAAGCGACAGGCTCTCCAAGCGGGTTGGGCATGGCTCGCGCGGCTCTACGACCGTGCGGCACGCTCGTCCTCAAGTCGACCTACGCGGGCGATGTCACCCTGAACCTCTCGCCGTTCGTGGTCGACGAGATCACGATCGTGGGCTCACGCTGCGGCCCGTTCGCGCCCGCAATACGCCTGCTTGAGCGTGGCGATGTCGACCCCACGCAGCTGATTGCGCAGCGGTATCCGCTCGCCAACGGCCTCGAAGCGATGAGCCTCGCGGCTGAGCGCGGCGTCATGAAGGTGCTGCTGGAGCCGTAGTCCTGGACGTTGGGCTGCAACGCACGTCGCGACCCATCCAGCGAGCGCTGCTGCCACCAGTGCAATCGAGTAGGTCGCGATCGGAGTGGCGGTTCCGAGCAGCAGCCCGACCACGCCGAAGAACGCCACGCCGCCCCACATCCCAACAGACATCCCGCGCAGAAGTCCCTGCACGGCTGCGGCGCCTTCTCGGCGATGGGCAGCAGCGGTCATGAGCGCGGCCAGGATCGGCAGTGGCGCAAGCAGGCCGCTGACAGTCCCGCCAAGCACGCCCGAGCAGGTTGTCAGCGCAAGAACGAGTGTCGCCGAGAGCGCCATGCGCGCAGCAACTCCTCGGCGTGACGGGGTCGCAGTCGATCGCGACGGCTCGGCCGGGCATCCGAGCAGCGCGTTGATTGTCAGCAGCGCAACCGCCACCGCGATCAGCGTCTCGGCAAGCGGGAGGTGCACAAGCGAGAGCAGTGCGACGGACGCAAGGCACGCAGCGACAGAACCTGCCAGCGAGAGCTTCCACGAGCGGTGCTCGGCGAGCATTACGTAGGTCAAGCAGAAGATGCCGCACGCGACGAATCCCAGTAGCGTGCTGCGCGCGGCAGACTCGGCGAACATCGGGCCGTGCTGCAGCGTGAGAAAGAGCGAGATCGGGCCCGAAACCATCGGCAGGCCGAGAAGCCAACCGCCCACCACGTCACCCCACCTGTGCGAGACGACCGTGCAGAGCGCGAGAAGCATCGGCGTGAGCAGGGTCTTGGCGGCAACGAGCAGCATTGCAGTCACTCCAGGAGTTTCGGCGGTCCGTGGGTTCGAGCAACCCTATCGTGCCTCCGATTGAGCATAACGTCCATTTGTTCTATTCTATGTATAGCATCCAAATAAGTACCTCTCGTGCCGACGGATGCGCCTGCCGAGCTCGACCCGCCGCCGTCTGTTTCAAGGAGCTCCGATGCTCAACAACACCCGCCTGCGCATTCTGCGGGAGGTTGCCGCGCGCGGCACCATCACCGCCGCCGCCGAGGCTCTCTACCTCACGCCGCCGGCGGTTTCCCACCAGCTCGCTACGCTCGAGCGCGAAGTCGGGGTGCCGCTGCTGGAGCGCACCGCACGCTCCATCCGCCTGACCGACGCCGGCAAGCGGCTGGTCGCCCACGCCGAGACGATCCTCGCCGAGTGCGAGGCCGCGCTTGCCGATGTGGTCGGGTTCTCCGAGGAGGTCAGTGGCACCGTGCGCCTCTCGGTGTTCCAGACGGCCGCTCAGAGCATCGCACTGCCAGCGATGGCAAGGCTTGCTCGCGAGCACCCGAGCCTCGAGGTCGTCGCCCGCGGGCTCGAGCCGGTCCGCTCGCTGCCTGCGCTGCGTGCCGGCCAGCTGGATGTGGCCCTCTCACACGAGTGGGACTTCGTTCCGATGCAGGCCGACCCCAGCGTCGATCGGTACGACCTGCTCGAGGAGCCGGTCTTCGTGCTCCTCCCCGTGGGGCATCGGCTCGCCGGCACGCCCATTCGACTCCGAGACCTTGCCCACGAGCGGTGGTGTGTGGCTCAGGAGAGTGCAACCAGCCGCCAAGCTGTCGAGCGCGTCGCTCAGGCCGCTGGCTTCGAGCCGCGCATCGTGTTTGAGAGCGACTACTTCCGCGCGATCGGGTCGGCGGTGGAGGCGGGTCTGGGCGTGGGGATCGCACCGCGTATGACCGACCTGCGCGGCATCAACCTCGCCATCGAACCGCTCGTCGATCCGCCGATGAAGCGCCGCATCTTCGCGGCCGTGCGCGCCGGCTCGGGCGACTCGCCGGCGATGCGCGCCGTGCTCGGCGCACTGACCGACGCGGCAAACGGATTCGAAGCGCCGCCGGCTCCTCAGACGCACCCAACGGCGTCCTAGCCTTCGGGCTCCTGGGCGATCGGACGCGGCTCGGGGGTGGGCATGGCCGCGGGGCGCGGAGGCAGTGCGCATGGACCGGGGCCACTGGCCGAGGAACGCCGCGCGGGTGAAGACCGTGAACTCGAGCGCCCAGGCCAACAGTGTCGTGCCCGCGAGGATCAGCGCCTCCGAGGCGATGACGCCAGGCCAACCCGCACCGACGATCAGGTATGGAAGCAGCACCATCTGCCCGCCGTACATACCCAATGTCTTGCGTCCAACCCATGCCTGCGCCGAGATCATGGGCTTTGGCAGCAGGCGGAAGAGCGCCCAGCACGCCGAGATCCCCGTAGTCGCAGTGGCGAACGCCGGGACCACGCCCGGCAGGCGCAGCCAGGTCAGCGCCGAGAAGCCCACGACGCCTCCCATCGCCCACACCGTGTCGAGGCGGTGCAGCGCTGCTCGGTGCTTGCTACACAGGTAACCGAGCACGAAGAACGGGAAGAGCCAGACGATCTTGTCGATGCCGGCAACCGTCGGTAAGGCAAAGAAGAGCGTGCACGCCATGCCGACGGCCACCGCGCCGAGCCAGATGTCGGACTTGCTGACGATGCGAGCCAGCGTGAAGACCACGAACAGCGCGAAGAGCACCCACAGGTACCACATCTGATAGCCCGCATGCGGCTGGATCGCAGCGTTGAAGAGGCGGGTCACCCACTGCGCCGGTGGTATCCGCCGCTGCAGCGTCTCGACGGTTACCCAAGCGAAGTACGGTACCAGCAGCACCAGCGCCTTGCCGCGCAGGAACGCCAAGGGCTTAGTGCCTTCCCGGCCAGGAAGCACGTATCCCGAGAGGAACGTGAACAGAGGCATGTCGAACGAGAGCATGAACAGAACGGCCCAATGGGCGCCCGGAAGGTTCATGAACTCCGAGCGGAGGCTCAGGAGGTGCTGGAGCGGGACCAACGCGATCGCGAAGAACTTGAGCGCGTCGACGAGTTCGTTGCGGCGGCTTGCGCTCAGAACGAGCCCTTGAACGTGTCGAGATTCACTTGGACATGCACGTGGTCGATCGGCTTGACCGGCACGAAGCGGTTGATGGTCGAGACGAACGGCAAGTGACGCACCACGGCCACGGGCGTCACTCCGCCCACCACGCGGTCGCCCTTCTTCACCTTCACGCCGGTGATGTGGATCATCACCACGCGCAGATGCGGCGAGCCGTCCGGCTTGATCTCGAGGCGCAGGTCGTAGATGTAGCCGTACAGCATGTAGTGCCGCACGTTGGTGACCACGCCATCGACCGGCGCGAACACGACGGTCTTGGGCGGAACGGCGCAGTCGGCGGCGGTCAAATTGGAGTCGCCGCGCCCACGAAGGGGCTGCTGGAACAGCTTGAGCTTCTTGTCCCTCTTGAGCAGGGCCTTGGTCTTGGCGGCTTTGTCGATCTTGTGACAGGTCATGGTCGGCACGAAGCGTACTGACTTCGTGTTTGACGCCTGGTGGAATCCCACCGCAACGAGCTTGTCAGCCGGCGCCGGGAAGTGGATGTAGAGCTTGGAGCCCGCCATACGCGCAAACGTGGTGGTTGGCGTCGGCGTGACGGACTTGGTGGCGTCGGCAGTGCCGGTCGCGCCGGGAGTCCCGCTCGTAGCGACGGTACCGCTGGTGTCGGCCATCCCCGAAGCGAGTGCCGGGACGCCGGCCGCGAGCACCCGATGCGGCGGTGTGGCGAGCGCGGCGGTCAGCGCCAGCGCAACGAGCCCTGCGCCGAGAACCGAGCGCACGAGCCTTGCGCGCGAGTTGCGGGCCGCGTCGCGCGGCTCGGGGAGTGTACGGTCCGTGTGCTGTGTCGCCATGGCGACGTCCCTCCAACCGGGCGTTTGTCACGCGTAGGCTACCGCATTCGCCGCTACTCCGCAGAGTACGCCGAGGCTAAGCCGACTGCCTCTTGTTACTCAACTCGTACTAAGGCGATGCATTTGTAGAGCCAAACGATTGTGGGGTACACACTCCGTGGACGAAATAAGCGCAGGTCTGCGGGGGCAGGACGTGTGCGCCGACAGGTTCAGAGCGAACCGTGGACTTGGGGGGCTTGCTGCAATGGGGGACTTTCGACGCTCTATATTGCTCGTCGAGGACAACCCTGACGACGAACTGCTTACGATTCGCGCCTTCAATCGCAACCACATCGTGAACGCTATCGATGTCGTTCGCGATGGCCAAGAGGCGATCGACTACCTTTTCTGTACGGGTACGTTCGCCGGCAGGGACCCCTGCGACACGCCCCAGGTCGTGTTGCTCGACTTGAAGCTGCCAAAGATTGACGGCCTTGAGGTTCTCCGGCGTATCCGCAGCGATGAGCGACTCAAGATGCTGCCCGTAGTTGTGCTCACGTCCTCCAGCGAAGAGTCCGATATTGTAGCTAGCTACGATCTCGGCGCAAACAGCTACGTTCGCAAGCCCGTTGACTTCGCCGAGTTCGCGGCCGCAGTCCGTGACATCGGGCTGTACTGGATGATGCTCAACGAACCGCCGCCCACCTAGCAGGCCGGAACTCATGCCGGAGCCGCTCCGCATCCTCATGATCGAGGACTCTCAAGCCGACGCGTCGCTCATCGACCGCGAGTTGCGCCGCCATGGCCGAGAGATCGAGACGGCCGTAGTTTCTGACGCGGCAGGCCTGCAATCTCAACTCGAACGAACCACCTGGGACATCGTGCTTTCCGACTACGCCCTGCCCGGGTTTGGCGCTGTCGAGGCCTTCGAAATGGCTCGCAAGTCCCAACCCCTAGTCCCGTTCGTGGTCGTTTCCGGAACGCTTGGAGAGGAGCGCGCCGTCGAACTCATGCGCAGCGGCGTGACCGACTACGTCTCCAAGGACACCCTCGATCGCCTTTGGGGTGTCGTGGAACGCGCGGTGCGAGAGGCCGGGGAGCGCAAAGCACTCGTGGAGGCCCAGCATGGGCTGGTCGTGGCTGGACAAGAGTGGCATGACACGTTTGACGCGCTGTCCGACGGCATCCTGATACTCAATCCAGACTGCCGGATACACCGCATCAATCGCGCGGCGAGCAAGACGTTCGGCATGGCAGTCGACGCGATAGTGGGCAAACACATCTCGGCCATGTTCAACGCACTGTGCCCCGGTCAGGCTGAAGTCCCTGAGCAGGACTGCGTTTGCGCAGCGCGGGAGTTCGAACTCGGGCCGTGCTGCGACGGCGATGCTCGATGGTTCGACGTGAGCATCGATCCAGTCCACCCAGCTGGCGGTGAGCTCGAGGGCTTCGTCGTAGTGCTGGCCGACATCACGGCAAGGCGCAACTCGGCCGAGCAGCTCAAGGCGCTTGTCGAGCAGCTGGAGCGCTCGATGCGCGGCTCGGTATCGATCGCCGCACACATGGTCGAGAAGCGCGACCCGTACACCGCTGGCCACCAAGAGGGCGTGGCCGAAGTTGCCGTTCGTATCTCCGAGAAGCTCGGTCTTTCGCCTGAGCGCGTCGAGATGATCCACACAGCGTCGGTGCTCCATGACATCGGCAAGATCGCGGTTCCCGCCGAGATTCTGGTCAAGCCGGGCAAGCTGGACGAGTACGAATGGCTCATCATGCAGCGCCATCCTCAGGTGGGTGCTGAGATTCTCGAGGACGCGGAGCTCGGCGGCCCTATCGCCGAGATCGTGCGGCAACACCACGAGAGGCTCGACGGCTCAGGCTACCCCTCAGGGCTCAGAGGCTCGGAGATCTGCCTTGAGGCGCGCATCATCGGAGTCGCGGACGTCACTGAGGCAATGCTCGCGCATCGGCCGTATCGGCCGGCGCTGACAGTCGAGCAGACCGTCGAGGAGCTTTCTGATGGCCGAGGGGTTCGCTACGACGCCGACGTGGTCGACGCCTGCCTTGCGACCCTTCCCCGGTAGCCGGCGCACGACGACCAGCGGATCAAGACTCGAAGGCGGTGCTCGGCGTGACATTGTGGCGAATCGACCTTCGGTGGCGTATCGCCATTGCGTTGGCACTGCCGTTCGTGGCGCTCGTACTGCAGTTGGCACTTTGGCCTTGGGTGCAGCCTGCCGTGTACTTCTTCTTCTTCCCAGCCATCTTCTTCGCCGCCTCGCTCGGCGGACGCAGGGCCGCGGTTCCCGCGAGTCTCATCTCGAGCCTGCTCGTTCTCTACTTCTTCCTGCCTCCGCGATTCTCATGGAACATCCATCCCGGAGCGATCGCCACTACAGCGCTGTTCGTCGCCATGGGCTACCTGTTCGGCGATGTCTACGACCGGCTCAACCGCCAGACCCAGATCGCGCTCGCAGCGAGCGAGGAGAAGTATCAGCTCCTTTTCGAGACGCTGCAAGAAGGCGTGGCCTACTGCGAGATGATCCTCGACGACGAGCAGCGGCCCGTCGATTGGCGGTACCTCGAAGTGAACCCTGCCTATGGCCATATCACGGGCGTCCGTGACATAGTCGGCCGCCTCGCATCCGATGCGTTTCCGGGCATCCTCGAAGCGAATCCCCAGCTCCTCGACAGTCTCGGCCGAGTTGCGGCGCTTCAGGAGCCTGCCGAGTTCGACGAGTACCTGCCGCTGTCCACCGAGCCGCGCTGGCTTCACATCAGCGCGACGAGCCCATCTTCCGGCCGGTTCGTCATGGCACTCGCCGACATCACCGATCGCAAGCTGGCCGAGGAGGCCATCCGCAACCTCAACGTCATGCTCGAGAAGCGGGTAGAGCAGCGCACCGCCGAGGTCACGGCCGCTAACACGGAACTCGAGGCGTTCGCCTACGCCGTATCGCACGACCTGCGTGCTCCGCTGCGCGCAATGAGCGGCTTCTCGCAAGCGCTGGTCGAGGACTGCGCCGCAGGCCTGGACGCTCAGGGCCGCGACTACTTGGAACACATTGTCGCGGCGAGCAGAAACATGGGTGAGCTAATCGACGCACTGCTCTTGCTCTCTCGCACGACTCGCGGCGAGATGACTCGCGACGCCATCGACATCAGCGCCATGGCCACATCGCTTCTCGAAGAGCGCCGTGCGGGCAAACCCGGGCGGATCGTCGAAGCCACGGTCGAGCCCGGCCTCACGACCTTCGGCGACCTGCGGATGGTCGAGTCGCTTATGCGCAACCTCATCGGCAACGCGTGGAAGTACTCGAAGAACCGAGAGGTCGCACACATAGACGTGACCTCGGCCGACATCGATGGCAAACGTTGGATATGTGTGACCGACGACGGAGCCGGCTTCGATCCCGCCTACTCCGACCAACTCTTCAAGCCGTTCCGACGGCTGCATCGGCAAGACGAGTTCGCGGGCATCGGCATCGGCCTGGCGACCGTGCAACGGGTTGTCGCTCGGCACGGCGGCGAGATCAGAGCGCAGGGCGAAGTCGATCGCGGGGCAAAGTTCTGCTTTCGGCTTCCAGATCCCGCCGAGAAGCTGCAGTCCAGCGCGACGACGGCCGGACACGCCGAGAGCCCTGACGGCTGACCATCGGCTCATCACGCGCGCTAGCCGCCGGGATCGTCGCAGACCATCGGCGCGGCCCGGACGTATCGGCGAGCACCGACCTCCTCGGCGACGAACCGCGCGAGACTCTCTCGACTAACGGCGAAGCCGATGTCGTCACGACCGGGGTAGCCGACGCGCAGCGGGCGCGGTCGACGATGCGTCGTGCGGAGCAGCGGGACGCGCACGAGCGTCCAGTCGAGACCGGAGCCGCGCAGAATCTCGGCGATGGCCACCACCTCGGCGTACGCCGTCGGCACCAGCGTGCGCACCGCCGAGACCAGCAGGCGCTGCCGGAAGTCGGGCCGGTCGAGCGGGTCGGGCGCGCTCGCCGTCGAGACCTGCACGATGCGCCCCACGCCCGCCTCCCCCATCGCCGAGACGATCGCGCCCACCCCGGCAGCGATCGGCAGCCCGGGCGAGCGGCCGTGGGGTCCTAGAGCGCTCGCGACCGCATCAGCTCCTGCGATCGCATGTGCGATCGCGGTAACGTCGGCGAGGTCGCCAGTGACGACCTCGAGGCGCTCGCGGGGCGGCCCAAGGCGTTCCGGCCGCCGCGCGTACGCGACGACGGTGTCCCCGCGTGCCAGAAGCTCGGCCACGATGAGTTGGCCCGTGGGACCCGTGGGGCCAAAGACCGCGACTCTCACGCTGCCGGCCCGGCGTCTGGACGGCTCAGGACTGGGTGTCCTTCGCCTTGAAGTGGTCGCTGATGCTCGCGGCCAGCGTTGTGAACTCGCTCGGCATCATGACGATGGTCGTCGTGTTCTGCTCGGCGCCCACCTCGGTGATCATCTGCATGCGGCGCAACTCGAGTGCAAGCGGATTGGCGGTGATGATCAGGGAGGCATCGGCCAGCTTCTGCGCCGCCTCGCTCTCGGCCTCGGCCTTGATGATGCGGGCCCGCTTCTCGCGCTGGGCCTGCGCCTCTTGCGCCATCGCACGCTGCATCTGGACGGGAATCTCGACGTCCTTCATCTCGACCATCTCGACCTTGACGCCCCACGGCTCGGTCGCCTGATCGACGATCTCTTGCAGAGCCGTGTTGATCTTGTCCCGCTCCTTGAGCACCTCATCGAGCGTGTGTTGGCCGATGATGTTTCGCATGGTGGTCAGCGCCACCTGATACGACGCCGAGTAGTAGTCGGCAACCGATATGACGGACTTCTCCGGGTCGGTGATCTTGAGCCACACGACCGCGTTGACCTTGACCGTGACCGAGTCCTTGGTGATCGACTCCTGGCTCTCGATGTCGATGGTCTGCGTGCGGATGTCGACCTTGCGCTGCGTGTCGAAACCAAACGGGACAAGCCAGTACAGTCCAGGCCCGCGGATACCCTTCATTCGTCCCAGCCTGAACACGACTGCGCGCTGGTACTGGTATGCGACACGCAAGCCGGAGATGAAGGCCAGTACGACGAATATCAATATGCCGAACAGGACGAGTCCGCTGAATACCAGCATGTGAGTCTCCCTAGTCACGAGAGTGTCTTCTGTTCTCGGCTCAGGAAGTTGATTCCCAACACGCAAAGCCGGGCGCCGCTCCATCTAGTTGTTGGAGCAGCGCCCGGCACGCCATCGTTAGCGGCGTCGACGAAGATGTTGCGACGTGCTTCGAGTGGGTGATGCCACGGCAGCCTGCGCCGCCGTTTCCTGCGGCACCTCGCCTTCGTCAACTCCGTGGTTGGTGCCGATCATGCTGTCGAGCTTGAGCAGCGCGATGCCCACGAGAACCACAACTGTCGTGAACGCGGCGATGCCAAGCCATTGGCCTGTGGTGAATACCATGGGATTCCCTTCTGGATTGCGGAACGGATGAGCTGCTAGGCAGCGCTCAGATCCGCAGTCGCAACGAGAAGGGTTCGACCGACACGCCAGCACACAACCGAGGTAGCGCGGCGACATCCACGCCAGCCGCCGACGTAAGGACGCCCGGCGTCAGAGCCGTGGACTGCCCTCCACGCGTGACCTGCAGCTTCGCGTTCGCCTCGATACTGCCCGCCGACGTCGGCGAAGAGTGCGTCGCGAGCAGGTTGGGCGCCGTTGCATTGTCGCTGCCAACTGTGCTCGACGTCGACGACAGGCCGGCGAGGCAACAAGCAGCAAGCAGCACCACCGCGAGCAGCGCGCTGAGAGCGAAACGGGCTTGTTTATGCGTTCGCGTCACGTCCTGCACGGTAGCATTCGGCGTGCCGGGGAGCACGATTGCGTTCGTCTCGGCCAGTCAACTAACTGCCGAGAAATGCAGGGGTGTGCAAATTCCGCGAAAGCCGTCATACTGTCGGCGAGTCCGAACACGGGCTCGGATGTTTGCGGTGCGTCAACCCGCTGGCATGCGGGAGACCGCACCGCATTTTTGTGTACCCCGCCGGGGTACGAGATTGGATGGTAAGGAATGGCTACAGGTACCGTTAAGTGGTTCAACCCTGACAAGGGCTACGGCTTCATCTCGCGCGAGGACGGCGACGATCTGTTCGCTCACTTCAGCGAGATCCAGGGCGACGGCTTCAAGACCCTCGATGAGGGCCAGGCCGTTGAGTTCGAGATCACCACTGGCCAGAACGGCAAGCTCCAGGCCAGCAAGATCACCAAGCTCTAAGCTTCGATCTAGCTGCAACTCACGGAAGGGCGGTCCTTAAGGGGCCGTCCTTTCTATTCTCTGAAAGTTGCGGCACAGGGTCGGTCTGCGAGAGTAGAATCGTCACGTGCAAGAGACATGCGACATCCATCTCGCCCGTTTCGCGATCGCAGCTGTTGCGGCGCCTGCGCAGAGCGTGTGCCTCGGATTCGACGCGCGGTCTGGCGCCGAGACGGATCAGAAACTCCGTCGCCCACGAGCCTAGGGAGACCCCAGTGAAGCTGTTCGAGCCCCAAGTACTCATCATCATCCTGATCATCGTGCTGATCATCTTCGGCCCCAAGCAGCTGCCCCAGCTGGGCAAGTCGCTCGGCCAGACGATGAAGTCCATTCGCGATGGCATGGAAGACGACGAGGACTCCGCCGCTGGGTCCTCGGCCAAGGCCGAGACCACCAAGGATGCAGACGCTTAGCGCGGTCCTTCGAGGCCCGTCCACAACGATCATCCGGGGCCATCCTGAACTCGAGACGGGCCCTCGTTGGGCGATACGGCGCTACTGCTCCTCAGGAACCTCGACCAGCTTCTCCCGCAGCCGCTCAAGCCCATGCCGGTAACTCTCGGCGTCGCCGTACTCGAAGAAGTTCGGGTAGTGATCGTGAGCGGCCAGAACCCTCCGAGCGTGCTTGATCGGGCAGAAGAACTGCTCGGTGCGAGCGGCGATCTCGCGGCCGTAGCCCATCAGGCCGTTGGCATAACCGCAGTAGAAGCAGTTGAACTTCTCAAGGATGTTGAGGTACGGCAGGTCGCCTCGGTCGAGCAGCAGATAGTCAGAGCGCTTCACCTTGGTGATGTGATAGACGGGGAAACAGATCGCCTGATAGACGGAGAGAAAGACGTCGAGCAAGGCGAGCGGCACGAACCCCGCGTAGATGACCGGGGAAACGAGCCAGCTGAGGAGCGAGGCACCGGTCATGTAGGTGAATAGGCCGGTCTTTGACGCGCGCTGAAGCTCTGTGACGCTCTCGCTGAACTGGGCGCGCTTCTCGTCCATGACGTACGCGAAGTCATGACTCTTCTTGTCGAACTCGACCTGCATCTCGTCCTCGAGCGTCTTGATCTGCTCGATGAGATCGTCGATACGAGACATCGGTCCTCGGCTCTGTTGCCCGAAGACGCGCCTTCGCGGCGAGCCGACCCCGGGAATGTGGCGAGTTCGAGTGAGTGCTCGGATGCTCGGCCGAGGACAACACTACTCCCCCTGCGCCATGCGTGGGCCGAACGCAGCGCACAATGGCTGTTCGGCGAGGCGTCGAGCGAGCGCAATCGCGCTCAGTAGCGCCTCAGCGCGAAGAGGCCGACCCACTGCTCGGAGGTGAGGCGGGCTCGCCACTGAGAAAGCGCGGCTGGGGTACTCCCGATGAAGGCGCTCGGCTTCACGGCGGCGCGATATGCCGCCAGGCTCTTCTTGGAGCTGTTGATCCGCCAGTCTTGCTTGTGGCCGAGACCGTGCTCCAAGGCGTCGTAGTAGATGACGGCCTTGATCTCGGGATGCCGCGTGCGTATGCGCTTGAACGTGTCAGTGAGCCAGTGTGCCTTGCTCCCCTTGTTCTCGACTGACGCGATCTCCGTGATGACGACGGGCTTGTGAGTCGTCTTGAGGTAGCTCAGCGGCGTCTTGTAGATCTTGTCGAAACTCCGCCATGGACCGCCACCCATGCCGCCCCAGTTAAAGCCGCTCACGCCCACCCAGTCCACGTACGACGGACCGGGGTAGTACGCCGCGAACCGATTGACTTGGAGTGCGGGGCGGCTCTCGAAGTTCACGCTCCACACCCATGTCACGTTGGTTGCGCCCTCGCGCTCGAAGAGGTCGTGGACGTGACGCCAAGCGGTCACGAATTGCGCCGGACTGTTGCCGTTCGCCAACCCGCACCATGGATACCAGCAGCCATTCATCTCGTGGAACGGGCTGATCATGACCGGCCCGCCCGCCGCCTTCACGTCTCTGGCGAACTGCGTGAGATAGGCGTCGTAGTCGCCGGCGCCGATCTTGGCGAGCGTCCATGCCGGCATGTCGCTCGGCGTCTTGAGGTTGTGTGGCTGGTCCCCGGGGTTCCACGGCTCCCATGAGATCAACGGGACTGCGCCGCGATTCCAAAGCGCAATAGCCGATGCCGCGTCAAACCGCCCGGCCCCGCTCGGCGCCCACGGCTGGAACCACATGACGATCGACGCAGACTTGCCCGAAAGGGTCTTGTACGCGGAGAGCGCCGTCGCCTGGTACGGCGCAGGTGGCCGAAACACGCCTATGTACGCGCCGCGCGACGGTGCGCTGACACGGCCCGCAAGCGGGCGGTCGCTGGCTTCGGTGCCCGTGGGTTCTGGGCTCGACGAGGTCTCGCCCACCGTAGGGGTGGTCTCGGCAAGGGCGATCGATGCGCGACCGGATGCGCTCGTGCCCGCGAGTCCCAGGGCCGCGAGCACCAGCGCAAGCGCGATGAAGGCGCGCACGGCGCGGAGACTGGATGGCTGCTGTGCTCGGCGTGCAGAGCGCGGCTTGCGGATCACGGATAACCTACCTCGCGGACGGCCTTCGCGCCGGACGTTGCGCGCACAACGTACTCTCTCGTCCGCAAGATACGCCCTTCAACGCCCGTGCGCACGTGCCGGCGGGTTCGAGGACGCGGGCAACGCCACTCCCCGCTGCTCGTTATGCGCGACCGGCGGCCGCCAAACGAACGCTACGCTACTGGCTGGGGAACACCTGTCGCTGATCGGGAATGACGTCCAGCGCGACCGTCTTGCCGAACAGCTTGCCGCGCAGCGCCGCCTTGAGCACGTCGGTCGATGGGAGCTTCCCACTTCCTGTGACCGCAATCTGCACCTGCTCACCAGCGTTCACCGACACGACGCGGTAGTCGCTGCCTGCGAGCCATGCCTCGGTAGCGGTGTTCGCACGGCGCTCCATGATGTTGGTGATCGCTACGTCGTAGCTCGTCAGAGCAAGCGGCACCGTGATAGCGCAGATGAGCACGACCACGAGCACGATCGCCGTGCGACGTGCACGCATGGACTGGCCGGCAAGCGCGATCTGGGGGTATCGCATGAGTCCGAAGACAAACGATCCGGTGAGCAGAATCGCCAGGTAGTTGGTGCAGAACAGCAGCAGACTGCCCAGGGCCAAGTCCGGTCGACCCACGGCGAGCAGGATGCCCACGTTAGCCAGCGGCGGCACCAATGAGATTGCGATTGCCACACCCGGCAGCGTGTCCGAGACGTCCTTGCGCCCGATGGCGAACGCGCCCGCCAATCCCGTCGCGACAGCGGCGAGCAGGTCGACGAGGCGCGGGGACGTGCGGGATATGATCTGGCCGACACTCGTTGGGTCGAGAGTACGCGAGAACGGTAGCGTCAGGACGAAACCCACTGCGATCGCGGTCAGCATTCCGCCAACTCCAACGAGCAGCGAACTCACTATCGCCTTGCGATCCCCGATCGCGATGCCGAAAGCCAAACCCATGATCGGCAGCATGAGCGGCGCCACGATCATCGCGCCGATGACGGCTGCCACAGAGTCGCCGATGAGCCCGAACGTGGCAATCGCGGCGGCGAGGATGAGCAACGCCCAGAATCTGACAAGCCGTTCTTGAAGTCTCGGCTGCTCGAAAAGTAGAACGTCGCGGACGCGCTGGAGCTCCGACCCGTCCACTTTCCCGCCGTGCAAGATGTCGCCGAAGTTCGCCAAGGGTCGCTCCTCGTTCGCGCTGATGCGAGGCCGGATTCGCTGGATTGGAAGATACCCCCTCGGCTGGCCGAGCGAACTTGGAGGGCGGCGTCGCGTCACTAGCCGCTGGAAGCAGCGGCGCAACTCGCCTGGGCCACGCAGGAGTGAGATGGGTTCTCGGCGAAGTCGCAGGGGCGTGAAGACTGACTTCGGCCAGCGGGGGAGGACGTCGCACAATGGGCGGACTGAGGCGCTTCATCACGAGTCATCCGGTGATCACGAGCGTCATTCTGTGGCTGATTGCCTGCGCCGTGACCGGGGCCGCGCTTCTGTGGCAGGACGAGACCGGCCCGACGTACCCGCTTCAAGGCACCGTCCAAACCGCGAAGGGCCCGGTTCACTTCGAGTTCCTGCGCAGCGAGACCATCGGCACGGATCTCAAGGTGCTCCTCCTCGACCCGGTGCCGCAGGGGCTGACCGCAACCGTGAAGTTTCGCCGCTACACGTCTGGCGACGCATGGCGGGAGCTGCCACTGAAGGCCGGTCAGTTCGAGTTCTCTCGGCGGGGCAGCGTGACCAATGTTGGCGGCGTGGGCGCCCAGCTGCCGAGTCTGAAGGAGCGCGCCGGCAAGTACGAGTACCTCGTCTACCTCAACGACGGCTCGGGCAAGCCGTTCTCAGTCACGGGCGACAAGGCGATTCTGGCGCGCTACAAGGGCGACGTGCCCATTTTCGTGCTGGCCATCCACATCCTGGTGATCTTCCTCGCGATGCTGTTCGCGATTCGCACGTCGCTTGAAGCCATCATCGACGGCGACTACACGTGGATGCTGTGGGCCACGCTGATCGCGTTCTTCTTGGGCGCGTTCGTGCTGGGGCCGATCGTGCAGTGGTACGCGTTCCGCGTGTGGTGGTCGGGATTCCCCTATGGAGGCGACTGGACCGACAACAAGGTGGTCGTGGAGCTGCTGGCGTGGGTGGTCGCAGTCGTGCTGAACTGGGGCAAACGCCGCAATCGCTGGATTGTGGTGGGGGCGGGCCTGGTCACGCTCGCCGTCTACTTCATCCCGCACAGCATCTTCGGCTCCGAGTACAGCTACAGCGGCGGCCCCAGCCGCGGCACGAACGGGTAGGCATCGATCTGCAGACGCCCCGAGCACATGCCGGTGCAGCAGGCAGCCCCGGCATGTGCTCGAATGCCGGGGCTGCGCGAGAACGGTCCTTCGCGACGCCGGACCGCTCAGGTGCGGGTCGCGGTCGCGATGTGCACTACTTCGCAGTCTCGTCGTACTGCATGATGCCGAAGAGAATCCCGGCCGGATCGGCGATGTAGGTCAGCCAGCCCGAACCGGGAACGGCGCGCTAGGGAACAGCGATCGTTCCGCCGGCCGCCACGGCCTTTGCCGCGAACGCGTCTTTCACGGCAGCCTTCGCGCCTGCGTCAAGGCGCGTTAGTGGGATGTACCCACATGCGTGGCGGTGACTGAAAGGCAGCTCGCAAGCCCCAGCCGCTACGGCGCGATGCGGTGGGTCAGACCGTGATGCGGGAAGACTGCCGCTTGCACCTCTCGGATGCGCTCGGTGGTGAGCGCGAGGACGTTGCCGGCAAGCTCGGGTGCCGAATCGAACCGGTCGTTGGCGCCCATGCTGCGTGGCGGCTCCTCGCCGAGGCGCGCTCGCACCGCCGCGCGCCACGACTCGGGCACCTCGTCGGAGAGCTGTCGGCCCAGAAGCTCGGCCATCACCCACGTCCACGCGAGCGGCACGACCTCGACGACGTGGTAGCCGCCTCCACCAAGCGCGGCGAGGCGGCCGTCGCACAGCTCGTCGGCGAGTTCGATGATGCCGCGCACGAGCGCGCGGTAGCCCGGCAGCGTGAGGCCCAGCTCCGTCTGCGGGTCGTCGTGCTGCGCGTCGACTCCTAGCTGCGCCACGATGAGGTCGGGCAGAAACGCCCGCGCCAGCGGTGCCACTACCTCGTCGAAGGCCAGCGCGTAGCACTCGTCGGTCGCGTACGCCGGCAGCGGTACGTTCGCCGAGAACCCCACGCCGGGCCCGTGACCGCTCTCGCCGGGGAAACCGGTGCCGGGGAACGCGTAGAGGCCACTCTCGTGCAGCGAGATCGTCAGCACGTCTGCCGAGCCAAGAAACGCCTCGTGCACGCCGTCGCCGTGGTGCGCGTCGATATCGATGTAGAGCACACGTATACTCGGATGTGCCGCTTGCGCGACAGCGATCGCCGCCGCCGCGTCGTTGTATACCGAGAAGCCCGCAGCGCGGCTCCGGTGCGCGTGGTGCATGCCACCGGCGATCGAGAAAGTGCGCGTGCGGCGGCCAGATAGCACCTCATCGACGGCTCGAATCGACGCCCCGGCGGTGAGCGCGGCGATCTCGTGCATGCCCGGGTAGGTGGGGTTGTCGTCGGTGCCGAGGCCCATGATCGGCCTGAAGTCGGAGTTCCAGTCGCTAGCCTGACGCACGGCCTCGATGTAGCCCGCCGAATGGACCAGTAACAGCTCCGCCTCTGTGGCCGGTCTCGGCGAGACGAGGGCGTCGCCGGTCAGGATGCCGAACGCCTCCATAAGCTCCACGCTCAGTGTCAGGCGCAACGGGTTGAGAGGATGCGCATCGCCGAGGTCGTAGGCGGCGAGCGCAGGGTCCCAGATCAGTGCTGCTCGCGCCACGACGCACCTCCTCGGCGATTCAACGGCCGGGCGGCCGTTTGGTCTTTGTGCCCTATCCGCTGCTCAGACTACTCGTGGTTGGCAGGGTTGCGCAGCCCGCAGCGATGCCGCAACGGGTATACAGGGAACGCTCACCACTGGAGGTGCTTCGCACATGCGCAGAATGCTTGATCCCAAGACGATCGCTCTAATTGGCGCCACTGAAACGCCAGACACGGTCGGTCGCACCATCATGGAGAACTTGATGGCTTCGGAGGGACGGGATCTGTTCCCGGTCAATCCCAACCACAAAACCATCTTCGACGTCCCGTGCTTCCCGAGCATCGGCGCCGTTGGCGTACCGATCGACCTCGCCGTCGTTGCCACTCCGGCCGCGGGCGTCCCCGAGATCCTGCTCGAGTGCGCAAAGGCCGGCGTCTACGGCGCGATCGTGGTGTCGGCGGGCTTTGGAGAGACCGGCAAAGAAGGCCTCGCTCTCGAGAAACGCATCAAGAAGATCTTGCGCGACTACCCGATGCGCGTTGTCGGCCCCAACTGCCTCGGCATCATCCGGCCTAGCGTGGGGCTCAACGCCTCGTTCCTGACCGTCTCGCCCGAGCCGGGCGACATCGCGCTGATCTCGCAAAGCGGTGCTCTGGGCACCGGCATGCTGGACTGGGCGGTCAGCGCGCATGTCGGCTTTTCGCTGTTCGCCTCGGTGGGCAGCATGGTCGACGTCGACTTCGCCGACCTGATCGACTTCCTGGGCGAGGACTCCCACACCCGCGCGATCCTGGTGTACATGGAGACGATCGGCAGCGCTCGGCGGTTCATGAGCGCAGCCCGCAGCTTCGCACGCAACAAGCCAATCATCGTGCTCAAGCCGGGCCGGTACTCCGAGAGCGCGCGTGCTGCGCTCTCGCACACCGGCGCGCTGGCGGGCGACGACGAGGTCTACGAGGCCGCCTTCCGGCGCGTGGGCGTGCTCCGCGTCCACGAGGTGGCCGACCTCTTCCACGCCGCCGAGGTTCTCGACTCGCGCCGCCTGCCGGTGGGACCGGGCGTCGCGATCGTCACCAACGCCGGCGGGCTGGGAGTTATGGCGACCGACTCGGTCATCGAACACGGCGGGCGCCTCGCCCAGCTCTCCGACAAGACGATGGCGGCGCTCGACGAGGCGCTACCGCCCTACTGGAGCCACGCCAACCCGGTCGACCTGCTCGGAGACGCAGGAAGCGACCGATTCGTCGCCGCCATGAAGGCGTGCCTGGCCGACCAGGGCGTCAACGGCATCGTGCTGCTCTACACGCCGCAGGGCAACGCGCGACCTGACGACATGGCGGCGAAGGTTGCGGCGCTCGTGAAGGGCTCGGCCAAGCCGGTGATCACCGCGCTGATGGGTGGTGAGACGGTGGCCGCGGGACGCGCCATCTTCCAAGAGGCGGCGGTGCCCTGCTACAACACGCCCGAGGAGGCGGTGCGCACGTACATGAGCATGTACGAGTACGCGCGCAACCTCGAGTTGCTCTACGAGACCCCCGCAGAACTCGCAATCGACGTTGCCCCACCCAAGCACAACCTCCAGGCGATGCTGCGGCGAATCGTCGCCGGTGGGCGCACGGTGCTGACTGAGGAAGAGTCGAAGCGCTTCATCACCACCTACGGCTTCCCGGTCGTGCCGCAAGTCACCGCCGAGACCGTGGACGAGGCGCTCAAGGCCGCCAAGAAGGTCGGCTACCCGGTCGTGCTCAAGATCATGTCGCACAACATCACCCACAAGAGCGCATCCGGCGGCGTCGAGGTGGGGGTGTGTTCCCCGGCCGATCTCGAGGCAGCTTGGGCGCGCATCATGAAACGCGTGGCCAAGAGTTCGCCCAAGGCCGTCATCGAGGGCGTCTCGGTACAGAAGATGATTCGCGAGGTCGACTTCGAGCTGATTCTCGGCATGAAGAAGGATGCGCAGTTCGGTTCCGTGATCGTATTCGGGGCCGGCGGCGTGGGAGCCGAGGGACTCGCCGACTTCTCGGTGAGCCTGCCGCCACTGAACCAGACTCTCGCCCGCCGCATGATGGAGGACACGCGCATCTTTCGGACGATCGCCTCGCCTCGCCGAGGAGTGGTTGCACCCAAGGTCGAGGAGCTCGAGGAACTGCTCACCGTGCTTTCCAACATCGTGGTCGATTTCCCCGAGATCGCCGAGATCGACATCAATCCGCTGGTGATTGCCGATGGCAAGGCATGCGCCGTCGATGCGCGCATCGTGATCGACAAGAGCGTGCTGGATAACAAGCCCAAGCGACCGCATATGGTCATCACCCCCTACCCGACACGCTATGTGACGCCCTGGCGGCTCTCGGACGGCACTGAGGTGCTTCTGCGACCGATTCGCCCCGAAGACGAGCCGATGATTGCCGACTTCCTCAGAACCGTCTCCGAGCTAACACTTCGCCAGCGTTACTTTGTGAGCCACCTCGACATCAGCCACGAGCTGCTCACGCGGTTCGTCAACATCGACTACGACCGTGAGATCGCCATCGTCGGCGAGCTGGGCCAAGGCAAGAAGAAGCGGATTATCGGCGTCGGGCGCCTGATGGGCGAGGCCGACCGTGGCCGAGGCGAGTTCGCAGTCATCGTGCACGACGAGTTCCAACGCCGCGGACTGGGCTTCAAGCTCACCGACACGATCATCGGCATCGCACAGGAGAAGGGGCTGCGCGAGATCAGCGGCTACATCGACTCCAACAACCACCGCATGCTGCAGGTGGTTTCGGAGCTCGGCTTCATCGACGAGGGCAGCGAGGACTGCGTCACCACCGTGCGCCTGCCCTTGGAGTAGCACCGGCGGCGTGTGGAGCAGACCCAGGCACCCAGCCGGACAGACGAAGAGCGGGCGCCCCTGGAGGGGACGCCCGCTCAGTCGTAGCGCGGTTGAGGTCTAGCGCACTCGGAACGACTTTGCCCACACGGAGGTGGCCGCCTTCGCACCTCCGACAGAGACGGACGCGCGCA
Organism: Coriobacteriia bacterium; assembly: GCA_031292615.1. Classification (NCBI taxonomy): domain Bacteria; kingdom Bacillati; phylum Actinomycetota; class Coriobacteriia; species Coriobacteriia bacterium. Next base: position 28,752 of record JARLGT010000010.1, read on the forward strand.
CTCTGAACGTTCCTCTGCGCAGCTTGACGACCGTCTTGTAGTTCGCGGCGGGGTTGGTCATCTTGGGCGTCTTGTACGCGTGCCACGCGCCACGCAGGTAACGCTGCATCTGCAACGAGACAACGACCTTGGACTTGGGCTTGGCGGCGAAGCGCACCGCTCCACCAACGTTGTACGTGCGCCGAGCGCGGCTCTTGAGCCTGACTACCGGCATGGTCGCGATCGTCTTGGGCTGGACGACGGTGACAGAAACGCCGGTCGGGTCGGACACGGCGCTGCCGTCGGCCGCGATGTACGTGAACGTGTCGACTCCCGAGTAGCCCGAGGCAGGCGTGTACGCGAACGATCCGTCGTCGGAAAGGGCCAGCGTGCCGTGCGTGGGCTGTACGGCGACAAGCGCCGTCATACTGCGGCCCATCGTGTCGATATCGTTTGCCAGAAGGCCGTTGTCCGTGCCTACGTTCAGCGTGGTGTTGACGCCGACGGCGTACGAGTCGCCCATCGCGAAGGGGCCGCGCACGTCCGAACCGGCTACCCCGATCAACACCTGGGCTGGAGCCGAGGCGGCCAAGCCATCGCTGACCTGATAGGTGAAGGAGTCGATTCCCGAGAAGCCGGCGTTGGGCGTGTACTTGAACGAGCCGTCGGCCGCCATCGTAAGCGTTCCGTTGGTGGGCTGAGTGACGACTGAGGCGGTCAGCTTGTCGCCGTTGGCGTCGGTGTCGTTGCCGAGCACGCCCGGTGCCGAGACGCTCTTGGCCGTGGCGTACGCGGTTGCGTAGGAGTCAGCGTTGGCGACGGGAGCGACGTTAGCGGTGGGCATCGTGTCGTAGACACGGATGTAGTCGACGTCGAAGTTGACCGGGAGGTGCGTCGCCGACGTGGGCACGCCGCCCCACGGGCCACCCACCGCGGTGTTCAGCGTGATCCACATCGGGTCTGCGGGCACCGCGTGGTTGTACGAGGCGTACTCGACGCCGTCGATGTACCACTTCACGTGGTCGGGCTGCCAGTCGACGCCGTAGGTGTGGAAGCCCGCCGAGTAGTCCGGGCCGTCCTTGATGCCCTGATAGATCTGCGCATTGTGCTCGTGCAGCGTGCCGTAGATACGGTGGGAGTCGCTACCCAACATCTCGAGCGCGTCGATCTCCAACGTGCTGTCGTTGGTGAGCCAGAATGCCGGCCAGATACCGGGTCCGCCTGGGAGTTTGGCGCGAATCTCGAAGTAGCCGTACGTGAACTTGGTGTGCGGGAGGCTGGTAACGATGCCTGAGCTGTACGCATAGCCGTTGTTGGCTCGGGTCTCAGTCTTCAGCGTCATCATGCCGTTGGCGAACGTGCAGTTGGCAGGGTCGTAGTACTCGAGTTCGCCGGTGGTGTAGTGGGTGTTCCACGGAGTGTCGTTGGCCCAGGTCGCTGTGCTCAACGGTCCGTTGAACTCGTCGGAAAAGACGAGTCGCGACGCGCCGAATGCGACGGAGCTAGTGGCGGCAAGTGCGGCAACAACCAAAGCGACAAGCACGATCAGGCGGGGCAAGGTCTTCATGGTGCTCTCCTCGGGGTACCGCTGGGATCCACAATCTCGGAACCCCCGTCACCTACCTCATCGGCGCACCGCACAAGACCTTGACCGGATAGTTGGAGCTCCGGTGACCTGCGTCACAGAACAAACGTGAGCCAGTGCCGATACGCGCTCGCACGAGCACCCCGCGGCCGGCTGGATGGGCCGTAGATGACCTTGTACACCCCCGCTGCCGGCCGCCGCCACACGGAACCTCCATTCGTTTCCTTTATTAATGTGAACCTCGTAATACTGGCCTCAGACTCCTCTCATGCGGACCCATCATGCTTGTCTTGCATTGCGGGCGACTCGCCTGCATACGACTCGCTTAGATGGAAGTACAAGCATGCAGAAGCGTTTCGCTCTCGTGGCGGCCGCAGTGGCCGTCCTCCTTTCGACATGTGCGTTCGCCGCACCCGCTCTGGCTGCGACCACCCCACCCCGCTGGCTCGGTCTCTACGTCCCAGGCGCTCCCAACAGCATGGCCCCGATCACTGCGGCGGAGGCCGAGCTCGGCACTCATGCCTCGGTCGTCAACTTCTTCATCGCGGACACCGAGAACTTCCCGACTACCGCCTGCGCGAACGTCGATGCGGCCGGCGCCACACCACTCGTAACGCTCGAGTTCTGGTCGACAAGCAACAGCGGGCTGGCCACGATCAACAACGGTAGCGACGATGCGTACCTGAATTCCTTCGCGAAGGCCGCCAAGTCTTACGGCAAGACGGTGTGGCTGCGGCCCTTCCACGAGATGAACGGCGACTGGTACCCGTGGGGAACGACTGGCGCCAACACGCCGGCAGCGCTGATCGCCGCCTATCGGCACGTCCACGACATCTTCGCCGAGCAGGGGGCCACCAACGTCAAGTTCGTCTGGTGCCCCAACGTCGACTACGACGTCGCGAGCTTCTACCCCGGCGATGCGTACGTGGACTACGCTGCAATGGACGGTTACAACAACGGCTCGCCATGGCGCAGTTTCTCCGAGGTCTTTGGAGCGACCTACGACCAGGTCGCAGCCATCACGCCCAAGCCCATCTTCATCGCCGAGACGAGCTGTGTTGAAGGCGGCAGTGGCAAGGCTGCCTGGATCTCCGACATGTTCGACGCCATCGCGCAGCGCTACACACGCATAGACGGCGTTTGCTGGTTCGACGCGCCACTGACCAGCGACTGGCGCGTGGACACATCGGCAAGCAGCGTCTCGGCGCTGAACTCCGGCTTCACGAGCCTTGCGTACAGGCAGATTGCGGCACCATCGCTGTTGCCAAGCTCTCTCGCGATCAAGACCAACGTGGCGACCGCCAAGCGTAGGCGTCTGGTTCGCATCTCCGGCGTCCTGCGCCCTGGCCGAGCCGGCAGCACCGTTCGCATCACTCTGTCGGTCCCTAGGCACGGCCAGTTGAAGCGCTGGGTCACAACAACCTCGGCCGGGACTTGGTCGCTGCACTACACGCCGACTGTGCGCGGCAAGTACTACCTGCGAGCCAGCTTCCCCGGCGACTCGGGGCGCGGCCCGGTCATCTCCAAGACCATCAAGCTGACCGTGAAGTAGCGCCTGCAGTTGTGAGGTCGAGGTGAATTGCTCGCCGCGGGCGCCCGGGAACGGGTAATCTCCACTCCACTACCCGCATTCACACCTCGGGAGCCTCCATGACCGACGCGCCACGAGCGATCGACCCCGCCTTCTTCGACGAGAACGTCCCCGCCTCCGAGGACTTCTTCCGCTACGCCAACGGCGGCTGGCTCGACGCCAACCCCGTCCCGCCGGAGTACGGCTCGTGGGGCGCCTTCCACGAGGTCAACGAGCGCAACCAGAAGCTGCTGCACCACCTGCTGCTCGACGCCGCGAAGAGCGCGCAGGTTGAGGGAACGCCGAGCCGCATGGTGGGCGACTACTTCGCCGCAGCGATGGACGTGGACGCGATCGCTCTTGCGGGGGCGGCGCCGCTTGCACCCTACCTCGAGCGGGTCGCCGCCGTCGCCAGCATCGCCGATGTCCGCGCGCTCGCGGGCGACCTGCAACCGCTCGCAATCAGCGTGCTGGTGGACGTCGGCATCGCACCAGACTTCGAGGACGCCAACGCCTATCTCGTCTACGTCGGGCAAGGTGGACTCGGCCTGCCGGAGCGCGACTACTACACGCGCGACGACGAGCGCTCAATCGAGCTGCGCGAGGCGTACGTGGGCCACATCGCCAAGCAGCTCGTCAATCTCGGCGATGATGCTGGGGCTGCGCGTGCGGCTGCAGAGCGCATCCTCGCCTTCGAGACGCGCCTCGCCGAGGCGTGCTACACCAACGAGCAGCTGCGCGACGTGAACCTCACCATGAACCGCCACTCGGTCGACTCGCTCGACGAGTTGATGCCTGCCTTCGGACTGACCGGCTTCGTGCGCGAGTTGGGTGTGACATCGGCGAGCGTCAACATCGACAACGCCGGCTTCTTCACTGCGCTCGAAGCCACACTCGCCGAGGCGCCCATCGAGACACTGCGCGACTACCTTCGCTGGAACCTCGTGCGGGCGTACGCGAGCTCGCTCTCGCCCGCGTTCGAGGACGAGGCGTTCGACTTCTTCGGCCGCACGCTGGGCGGCCAGCAGCACCAGCGGCCGCGCTGGAAGCGCGTGCTCGTCGCTGCCAGCGCCGACATCGGCGAGCAGGTCGCCCGTCTCTACGTCGCCGCTGCCTTCCCCGAGCAGGCCAAGCATCGCTGCGAGAAGATGGTCGACCAGCTGCTGGTTGCGATGGGCGATGCGATCCGCGACGCCGAGTGGATGACCGACGCCACCAAGCCCCAGGCGCTCGAGAAGCTGGCCGGTTTCACGTACAAGATCGGTTACCCGGACGAGTGGCGCGACTACTCGGCGCTATCCATCGGCCGGACCTCGCACGCCGAGAACCGCATGGCCTGCGCCGCCTTCGAGCACGACCGTGAGCTGCGCCGTCTTGGCGAGCCGGTCGACACTCGCGAGTGGGCAATGCCGGCACACTCGGTCAACGCCTACTACCACCCGCTGCTCAACGAGGTCGTCTTCCCCGCCGGCATTCTGCAGCCGCCGTTCTTCTATGCCGAGGCCGACGATGCCGTGAACTACGGCGCGATCGGTGCGGTCATCGGGCACGAGATCACGCATGGCTTCGACGACCGTGGCAGCCACTTCGACGCCAAGGGCTCGCTGCGCGAGTGGTGGACCGAGGCCGACCGCGCCGAGTTCGATCGCCGCGCGCAAGTGCTGGTCGAACAGTTCGATGCGTACGTGGCCGTCGACGACCTGCACGTCAACGGGCGCCTTACCCTCGGCGAGAACATCGCCGACCTCGGCGGGCTGACGATCGCGCTTGCGGCGCTTCGAAAGGTGCTGCCGACCGATGCGCCACTCATCGACGGCCTGACGTCCGAGCAGCGCTTCTTCCTCTCATGGGCGACCGTGTGGCACACGAACTTCACCGACGAGTACGCCAGACTCTTGGTCAACGTCGACCCGCACTCGCCCGCTCGAGTGCGCGTCAACGGTCCGCTCGCAAACCTCCCCGCGTTCGCAGCAGCCTTCCAAATCCCCGATGGAACGCCGATGGTGCGGGCGGCTGAGTTGCGGGCGCATATTTGGTAAAGCGCGTGAAGTAACCCCCATACCGCCTCCCGATGTATCATTCAGTACCGAATCACTTCGGTGCTGCCAGCGGGCGAACGCCCCAGCAGCGGGGCAAGCCGACGCCGATTCCGCTTCGGGCGGCCGCCCAGAACCTAGACAGAAATCGCGACCGCATCCTTCGAGCCGCTTCCGGCCGGGGGCACAAGTCGCAGACGAGAGGAAGCACATGGCGCAGGACGACAACAGCGCGCCGATCCAGCCGCACTTGGGCGTGCCCATTGGCAGGGACGCGTCTCTCGATGCATGGACGGTCATTGCCAACGACTGCTGCCCGGTCGATCCGAGTCTCTACGTAGAGTACGACGTCAAACGAGGCCTTCGCGACCAGACCGGCCGAGGAGTTATGGCCGGACTCACGCGCATCGGCGACGTGGTCGGCACCCGCGTCGAGGGCGACCAGTTGGTTCCCGCCCCCGGCCAGCTGCTGTACCGGGGGATCGAGATCACCGACCTCGTCAGGGGTTTCGTGGCTGAAGGCCAGCCCGGGTTCGAAGAGACGGCCTACCTGCTGCTCTTCGGCAAGCTTCCGAACATCTCGCAGCTCGAGGAGTTCGACGCGTACCTCTCGGACATGCGCAAGATGCCCCGGTCGTTCATCCACGACGGCATCCTTCGCATGCCGAGCCGCGACGCGATGAACGCGATGATGCGCGGCGTGCTAGGCCTGTACACGCTCGACCTGCAGGCCGACGACACGTCCACGCGCAATGTCCTGCGCCAGAGCCTGCACCTCATCGCGAAGTTCCCGATGCTCGCCGTCTACGCGTACCAAGCCTATCTCGACAAGTTTCACGACAAGAGTCTGGTCATCCACCGCCCCGAGCCTTCGTACTCCACCGCCGAGAACTTCCTGCACATGCTTCGTCCCGACAGCAAGTTCACTCAGCTCGAGGCACTCGTGCTCGACATGACGCTCGTACTCCACGCTGAGCACGGCGGCGGCAACAACTCCACGTTCACCACCCACGTCGTCTCCTCCACCGGCACCGACACCTACTCGGCAATCGCCGCTTCGCTCGGCTCGCTGAAGGGTCCGCGGCACGGCGGAGCAAACCTCAAAGTAGTGGGGATGTTCGACGATCTTCGGGCTACCATCACCGACTGGAAAGACGACGAGCAGATCGCCGACTACCTGCATCGAGTGCTGAACAAGGAAGCGTTCGACCACACCGGCCTTGTCTACGGAATGGGCCACCCGGTTTACTCGGTCTCGGACCCTCGCGCGGTAATCCTGCGCGGCTACGCCGAGAAGCTTGCCGCCGAGAAGGGCTACTCCGAGGAGTTCGAGCTGCACACGCGGGTAGAGCGGCTCGCGCCGCTGATCGTCTCGGCGCAGCGTCGGCTCTACAAGGGTGTCAGCGCCAACGTCGACTTCTACTCCGGCTTCGTCTACCGCATGCTCGACATCCCCTCCGAGCTGTTCACGCCGCTGTTCGCTATCTCCCGCGTGGTGGGCTGGAGCGCACACCGGCTCGAGGAGCTCGCCAACGGCGGCAAGATCATTCGCCCGGCGTACAAGAGCGTCTCTGCGCTGCAGGACTACGTGCCGCTGAAGGATCGCTAGCGCGCGCGACCCGCACCGCTCGAATCCGCCAACGCACAGCAGCCCCGGCGCCTACTCGGCGAACGGGGCTGCTTCAGAAAGCGCTGGTCAAACGATCGTTGCCGACCGGGGACTTGTCATCGGAGGCCGTTTCCGCTCAGCGGATATCGTTCGCTGGGGGCCGCACCGGACTCGTAAAATCGCGCACGAACGGGAACAGGACTCGAGAACGACTCTTCCGCCCTAACGTAGCGATCAGGAGGGTTTGCAGTGCGCAATCGCGTGCGCGCGCTAGTTGTGTTCGGTACACGCCCCGAAGCGATCAAACTCGCGCCCGTCATCGAGCGCCTTCGAGAGCGCCACGAGCAGTTCGAGACGCTGGTCGCGGTGACGGCTCAGCACCGCGAAATGCTTGATCAAGTGCTCGGCGTGTTCGGGATTGCGCCCGACTTCGACCTCGACATCATGACGGTCGGGCAATCGCTCACCGACATCAACGTAAGGGCCCTCGGAGGGCTGTCGCCGCTGGTGGCGCGGGTACGACCAGACATCATGATCGTGCAAGGTGATACCACGACGACGTTTGCCGCGGCGCTCTCAGCGTTCTACCACCACGTGCCAGTTGGACACGTCGAGGCCGGGCTGCGAACCCAAGACCTGGAACAGCCGTATCCCGAGGAGGCCAACCGGCGCCTCACCACACAGATCGCGAAGTGGCACTTTGCGCCGACCAGCGTCGCAGAGGCGAATCTCCTGCGGGAGGGCGTCGAGCCGCAGAGCATCACTGTCACCGGCAACACCGTGGTAGACGCGCTCATCCAGACTGCGCAGAGGCCGTACGACTTCGGCCCCGGCAAGATCTCCGACGTACTCGCCAGCGGTCGGCGTATCGTGCTGGTCACCGCACATCGACGCGAGAACTGGGGAGCGCCGATGGAGTCGATCTGCTCGGCCGTCGGACGTTTGGCCGACAGATTCGACGACGTCGAGATCCTCTTCGCCACACACGGCAACCCCGCATGCGCGGACATCGCAAGCGAAGCGCTCGGCGGGCAAGAGCGTGTACACCTCATCGGGCCACAGGAATACCTGCCGTTCGTGAAGTTGATGCAGGCGTCGACACTCGTGCTGACGGACTCCGGGGGCATGCAAGAGGAAGCGCCGACTCTGGGCAAGCCAGCGCTCGTCATGCGCGACATCACCGAGCGGCCCGAGGCCGTGCAGGCGGGGGTCGTTAAGCTCGTCGGCACGGACGCCGACAACATCGTGGCCGAGGCATCGGTGCTGTTGAGCGATGCAGGCGCCTACGACGCGATGGCGAAGCGGGCCAACCCCTTCGGCGACGGCCATGCCGCCGAGAGGATCGTCGAGGTGCTCACGGCATCGGCTGGCGCCTAGACCGCGCGTCGCTAGTTGACGGTGACCGTGCGCGGCAGGTTCTTCAGCGGCACGCTGTGGGCCGCATCGAGGAAGCGCGCGCGTACCTGATAGGTGCCTTTCGGCAACTTCAGCCTCGCCGAGAACAACGTGTGCCGACCGTCAGTGCGGCTGGCAAGCGTCGCCTTGACGGTGCGGTAGGGCTTGAAGAGCCGGCCCGACTTGCGCATGACAAGAAAGCTGACGGGCACGTTGAACTCGTCGAACTGCCCAATCAGCGTGCTGGACACCTTGAAGGACCTCGTCTTCTTCGCTCTGCTCGGCGCCACCATCTTCGACAGCGTGTACTCGATTGGCGGAGCCAAGGACGTGTCGATGGTGAACGTGCCGGGCGTGCTGCGGCCAAACACACCCAGATAGTACGTACCTGACTTGGGCGCCAGCAGATGCGTCACTCGGCTCGTCGGCGAGATCCACGCCGAGCCGAGCCACGCGACGTCGGTGCGAAACGATGCCCACGCCAGCACGTCGGGGTCCGTGATCGCCGGTGACACTGTATACGTCGCCGCGATGGTCTGGCCCGCCGTCAGGTTGACCGAGTACACGAACAGGTAATCTGCCGAGGAGGAGGGCGCCTGTGTCAGCGTCCCCGGCGTGCTCGTTCCGATCGTGAGAGGAACCGCGTGGCTCTCGCTGTCGCCGGAAGCTGCGAGAGCGGCGGGCGGGAGTATGACCGCCGCGACGATCGAGATCGCGACAATCGCGATACCAACAACGCGCGAGCTGCGCTGGCTCGAGCTCATCAGACTCATCCTCTCTCTGGCGATAGGAACGGCGCGCGCTTCACGTTCAAGCGACCGCACTGCGGCCCTAGTACGGGACCGGGACAATGTAGATGACGCCACTGTGCTGCTTGGACAGCATCACCATCACCCTCACCGACTCGCCCGAACCCAAGTGCACCGAGCATGAGCCCCTCAAGTAACCTGACTTGGCGGCCGTGAACGCGTAGGTGCCTGGCCTGCTCACGGTGATCAAGAACGTGCCGTGCGAGTTGGAGGTCGCGTGATAGTGAAGCTTGCCCCGGCTCAGGGTGAGCGCCGCGCTTTTGATGGGGTTGCCGTTGGTCGCAGACACAACGGTGCCGGTGAGGGAGGCGCGCCCAGCGGCTTCCGCGCTCTCGACCACGCTCATGACTGCGACCGTGGACGCGTCAGGTGCTTGGATCGGGCTCAGCATGTGGGCGCGGACCTCAGGTGAGGCGACCGCCCCGACCAACGGCGTCAGCCACAACCCGGCCAGCACCAGGGTGGCGACCAGCACCGCGCCGGAGCGCATCCCGTCCACGCCGAGGTAACCCGCCAGGCCGCGTCGAGCGTCTCGGCCATGGACTGTCTTGGTCTTGGCCCAAGACGCCGGGAGCAGCGCAGCAAAGAGCACGACGACCCAGTGGAAGCCGAACAAGAGGAGGTAGGCCAAGAGCGAGAACAGGCCCACCTTGTGGCCCCGCGAACGCGTGACGAAGAACAGCATCACTCCCGTAGCGAGGATGCTCGCGAGCCAGAAGATCGGCGACAGGTAGGCGAATGGCGGCAGCAGCCCTGGCGCCATGGCCGCCGCATAGCCGAGGCACAACAGCGCGAGCGAGAGCGCAATACCCAGCGGCGAGTACAGGTAGATCGCCTCGAGCAACGGCAGCCCGCTCGCGCTTCTCGGCGAGAGGGCGAGCGAGACATGCCCGCGGATCCAACGCCTGCGTTGGTTGATCAGCGCCCCCCATGTAGCTGGCTTCTCGTCAAAGACCACCGCCGAGCCCAGGTAGCCCACCTTGATTCCAGCGCGAGCAAGACGAAGATGCAGCTCGAAGTCCTCGACGAGATGGCGCGACCAGCCTCCGAACTCGCGGATCAGCGGAGTGCGGATGGCGAAACCCGTGCCGCCGATCGAACTGGTACGGCCGATCGCGGCGCGACCGGCGTTGAAGACATCGGAGTAAACCTGGAACTCGACGTCCTGCAGATGTGGCAGGATGCCCGCTTCGACGTTGGAGGCTCGGATGGCCGTCTGTACGGCCTGGGTCTCGGGATCGAAGAACGCCTCGGCAATACTCTTGAGGAAGCTCGGCTCCACGACGTTGTCGGCGTCAAGCTGCACGATTGCATCGCCGGTGGCCTGCGGGAGTGCGAAGTTGAGTGCGTCGGCCTTGACGCCGCGCTCGAATGTCGCCTCCAGGACTTCAATGCGTGCGTCCCCGGCGGCCGCTCGGCGAGCGACGGCGGCCGTGTCGTCTGTGCAGTTGTTCGCGATGATGAGGGCTTGGAAATCTGCGTGAGTCTGGGCGATGAGTTGCGAAACCATGCCTCCGATTACCGACGCCTCGTTGCGCGCCGGGACGAGCACAGTCAGGCGGACCGGCGCCCCGCTGAAGATGGTTGGCAAACCAGTGGGTGTGGAGGGCGGAGCGCTCTGTGCCGTCGCGTTCACGCGACGCTCGCTGCGGCTCTTGACCGCAGCAGCGAGCCACAACGTCGGCCACACCGCGCCGAGCCCAACGAGGAGCCCGCCGCCAATCAGCGACAGCGCCGTCGTCCAGTCCAGAACCAAGACGGTCACGGCCACCAGAACGAGGAAGCACAGCGCCACCGCCACTGAGACGAACGAGCGAGCGTTGCGGCTTCCCGAATCCGGAGTCACTTGGGTTCGCGTCAATTGTATGGGCATTGATGACCTCACCTGAGCCTGTCGACGATGAAGACCGCGCCGCCGCCTGACGGCAGGAGAACGATGTAGGCCTTGTAGCTCTGCTGATTCGTGATCTCGCTTCGCACACCGGGATTGGTCGACGCGATGAGCGTCAATCCCGCGAGTTCCTTGCTGTGATCGGCGGCGCCAGACGCGGGCGCACCCATCGGCTGACCCGTCGCCGCGTCAATGGCGCCGGAAAGACTCGCCGAAGTGACACGCGCTACGAGCATGCCGGCCGCTTTGTCCTGCCAGCCGATCGGCGTGATCGCCGCAGCGTACGTTTGTGGGGCACCGAAGTTCTTCACTGCCAAGAACGTGACCGCCGACGGGGCTGACACGTGGTCCTTGAGTTCTGGGCCGCTCGGCTTGGGCTTGACGGGCGCGACCGGCACGGCAGGATTGGCCACATGTATCGTTCGCGATCCCGACGAACCCTTCGGCCCGCCCGAGGAGGACCCGGGCGCGGGTTGCCCGACACCAGTGGCTGATTCGACTGCCGGCGTCGTTGGTCCACCCGGAGAGCCGGTTGAGGATTGCGACGCACTTGCGGGGACGGGCGCCGGCGCGCTCTGCGTGGCGGCTGCGGAGCCTGGGCCGGCCGTGCTCGGGGAGTGAGGCGAACTCACTCCCACGAGCACGACTGCCAGAGCGATAGCAGCGGCTACGGCTGCGATGCCGACGAGCGTCCAGATGAGACGCTTGCCTTTCACGGCGTCACGCTCATGTACCAGCCGTTGGAGGACACGCCGCTCTTCCATACGCCGACATAGCCTGTCGTTGCACCCACGGGAACTTGCGCCGTGATCGAGGTATCAGACCAGTTGGTGATAGTGGCAGTGACCCCAGCGACGGTGACCGAGTCGCCCGCGCCTTGGCTGGCGCCGAAACCGGTGCCGGTCACCGTGATCGTGCTGCCGATCGACGCCGAGCCGGGATCGACATTCGTGATGACCGCCGGGGTTATCGACAGGAAGTAGATGCCGTTAGAGCAGAAGCCGTTCGTCCACACACCCACGTAGCCGGCAGTTGCCGAGGCGGGTACCGTCGCGACGATGGCCGTGTCAGACCAGCTCACGACTGCCGCTGTAACGCCTCCGAACGTTACGATGTTGCTGCCCTGCGTGGCACCGAAGCCAGCACCCGTGATGGTGACCTCGCTACTCGGGGCACCCCACCAGTTCGACAAGGCGTCGATGCGCGCTACAGGCTGCAGCCACACGCCGTTGGAGCAGATTCCGCCATCGTTCCATACGCCGACGTACCCGGCGGTAGCGTCAGCAGGCACCACGAAGGTGACCGACGTGTCGGACCAGCTCTGCACTGCGCAGGTCTCGCCCGCGAGAGTGACCTTGCCGTTGCCTTGGCTCGCGCCGAACCCGCTGCCGGTGACGACCACAGTCGTCCCGACCGGAGCGATGCTCGTGGACAGTCCGGTGATTGCTGGGACCGTGCCCGGCGTGAAGAAGATGCCGTTGGAGCACACTCCGTGCTGCCACACACCCACGTAACCAGCCGGGGCGCCAGGCGGCACGGCAACGGTAATCGTGGTGTCAGACCACGTTAGAGCGGTCGTAGTAACCCCACCGAAGGTGACGACGCCCGAACCCTCACTTGCTCCGAAGCCGGAGCCGGAAATCGTCACAGTGGATCCAACGGGACCTGAGTCGGGTGAAATCGAGGTGACCACAGGCGTGTCGAACGGGATGAAGTACAGACCGTTGGAGCACACGCCGTCTCGCCAAACGCCCACATAACCCTCGAGCGCTCCATCGGGCACGACGACTGTGATCTGAGTATCGGACCACGTGAGCGCGGTAGTGGTAAAGCCGCCGAAGGTCACGACGTTGGCGCCCTCGGTACTCCCGAAATTGGTGCCGGTGATCGTGATGATCGTGCCGGGTGCGCCGTTATACGTCGAGAGCGATGTGACACTCGGAATCGGACTGACGTCGAACGTCGCGCTGATCGTGTGCCCTGCGGTGACGCCGGTGAACTTGTAGGCGCTCAGCACACCTTGGCTCACTCCGTCGACTTGGACGTCGACGAGGTGGTGCCCCACGTCAGCCGCGATGGTGAACGTCGCGCTGTCCGAGCCGTAATCGACAGTCTGCGTCGTGCTCGGCGAGATTGAGCCGCCGGCGCCGGCGCTCGGGACGATGTCGAAGGTGTCGATGGCGAAGCTCGCGCTGATCGTGTGACCGGAACCGACGTTGGTGAACTGGTAGCTGGTGATCGGGCCCTGGCTCACCCCGTCGACCAGAACGTCGGCGATGTGATGATTAGCGTCCGGCGTGATCGTGAACGTCGCGCTGTCCGAGCCGTAGTCGACAGTCTGCGTCGTGCTCGGCGAGATCGAGCCGCCGGCGCCGGCGCTCGGGACGATGTCGAAGGTGTCGATGGCGAAGATGGCCGAGATCGTGTGCGGCGCAGTGACATTCGTGAACTGGTAGCTGGTGATCGGTCCTTGGCTGATGCCATCGACCACCACGTCAAGGATCTGGCTGCCCACGCCCGGGGTTATCGTAAACGTCGGACTGTCCGATCCGTACACGACAGTCTGGGTCGTGTCAGGCGTGATCGAGCCGTTGCCCAGAGTGCTCGGGACGATATCGTTGGTGATTGGCGCTTGGACGACAACCGAGTCCGTCACGGTCTGTGGCGTGCTCGCCTCGTGGTTGATCGTGACGGTCGGCGAGTAGGTACCGGGGTCGCTGTAGGGCACGTCCCCGCTCACGGTGAACGTGCCGTCGGCGAAGTCAATCACGCCGTCGCTCGTGCCGAAGCTGCCGCCCCAGTCGATAGTCGCAGCGTAGTGCGTGCCGTCGTTGGCCTCGGGCCCGGCCGGGTCGGTGAACGTGGCGAGCACCTGAGTGCCAAGAGGGGTTCCAAAGGGCGTCGTGAGCGGCGCCACCCCGGTGGCGACGACGGAGGGGTCCGAAACCGCGACGATAGCGGTACTCACGCCGGTCAGCGTGCTGCCCCCGACGTCGGCGACGTCGTAGGTCGCCGTGTAGGTGCCCTCCTCGGAATACGTGTGTGAGCCACTGACCGTGTATGTGTTGCTGCTCACATAGACGGCGGGCACGCTCGTGTCGGTGCTGCCGTCACCCCAGTGGATCGTGCAAGTGAAGTCACCATGATGGTCGCCACCGCCGATGTAGCTGTCTAGGAACTTGCCCACCTGGATCGTTCCAGTCGAGGACGCCTCAACGGTGTGATACGTGTTGACGGCACTGTAGTACGACAGACCCGCGTCGTTGACGGTCACCGTGCTCGCCGCGCTGGCGACCGGCGTCCCGTTGTTCAGGTACAGCGTCTCGGAGTAGGGCACCTGGCCTACGGTCGGGAAGACGACCGAGCCCGATGTGCTATTCGGATACATGTAGTTGTTCGGGCCCGACGTGTAGAGCGTGTACCACGCCGAGGTGCTGCCGTTGCTGACCAGCAGGCGGTACCAGCCGGTAGTCGGGAATATCGCTCCGGTGTAGATGCTGCCGGGGAAGAAGGGGCTTGAACCTGTGTAGGTCTGGCCTTCGGTCGTGGAGAAGGGGCCGGCGTTCATCAGGTAGGTCGTCCCGTCGGCAACAGTGAGCGAGCTCGTGCCGACCGAACTGGCGGTTCCGGGAGACGGGTCGGTGACCGCGACGGTCACAGCTTGGTACTGCTGCGTCACCGGATTGCCGACCGCAAGGGTGCCGCTTCCGGTCCAGCCCGTGACACCCGTGAACGAAGCGCTCGTGCCGGTCGTCTTACCGGTGTAGCTCACGGTCTGGTAGCCGGACCCGGTGAACACCACCAGCGATCCGGACGAGGCGAAGTTGGTAGTGCCGTTGTTGGCTATAGGGATCGTTGACGCGGGGTACGTGGTCGCCGTCTTGACGGTCGTAGACAAGAATGGGTTCGTGTAGGTGTGAGACCCGGAGATGCTGTACGTTCCGACGCCAGTCCTCGTGACCGTGCCGGCGGTGTCGGTAGCCGAACCATCGCCCCAGTTGATGCCGACCGTGAACTCGGAGGGATTCTGGTTGTCCCACGTGTCCGAGAGATTGGCGATCGTTCCCGAGAACGTTGCACCGGACGTCGCATTGATTGTCACAGGCGTCACGGTCAGCGTGTCCGCCTCGGTGATCAGGAAGTTCAGCGGACCGCCAGCCCCAGTGCCAGTCACGCTGACCCTGTAGGCAGTCGTGCCGGTGCCGGACGCACCTTCATTGACCACCGCGGTCGCCGGAACGGAAGCCGTCAGCTGAGTCGTGGTCTGGGACAGCCGGGCCAGCGTAATCGCGCTGCCGCTAGGTGGAGTCCACGTCACCTGCGATGAGCTGCCGAACCCGGTTCCAATCACGTAGAGCGTGAATGGCGTCCCTTCCGGGGAGCTACTTGGACCTGAGGCGCTGCCAGCATGAACGCTGGTCACTGCGGCCAGCGCGGTGCCGGGAGCGAAGCAAATCACAATCGTTAGCAGTGCGGCCAGAAGCCAGAGCGTGCGTCCCTTCAACATCGTCGATCCCCATTTCCCAAGCGGCGGCAGTAACCACGCGGCGAGTGAGTCGAGGCAGATACTGGCCGAGTGGTTTCATTCTCGGAACCGAAGAACCGACCATTTGGCGGCCCTAAGGCACCCAACATGGGGAGTTTTATACCACTAATTCGTACATACTAACAAGATGTATTTGTTACCTTTCTTTGACTTCTTCAAGCCTCTTCTCGAAGACACCTCACGCTGTCGGGCCGCACATTTGGGGCGTTGGTTTCGGGGCCGTCATCGGGTCGCATCGCCGCCGTCTTGATCCGGCGGCTTCAGCGCGTTTCCGCAGGCAGATGCATCTGTACTCTTCAATCGCTCGGCCGGACTTCGGTGTTGCTGACTCGACGGTGCTTCGACTGCCGCGCACCTCCAGGCACCTGACCTGCGGGAAGCCTCATGGAAGTCACACCTTGCCGTCGGAAGACACCGTGGTCCCGGCACCCCTTTCGAGGTGTCCGGGACCACGTTTGACCAGCTAAATGGCGGAGAGGGAGGGATTCGAACCTTCGTAGGGGATACCCCCCTAGACAGTCTTCGAGTGCGAGTGCGCGGCCGACTGCGACTGTCGGAGATTGGCGCAAGATGCTATCTGGTCCACATGTGAGACGACCTAGTCGGTGCCTGATGTCGAATCCTGACGGACGCTGTCAGGGAACCCCCATTGCAAGGAGGTGGCAGTCGCGGCCATTGTTGCCGGAATCCGCTCGACGCGCCCGAGGCACAAGCAGCGCTCGCTGACATGAGCCGAGCGGAGCACCACGAAACCTCCGCACTACCTCAGTGGTGAAGGACCCGGTAGACCAGATAGGCGACGATGAGAACCACAAGGACAACAGCCAGCACGATTCGACTCACTCGGCCCGAGGGTAGGTGGACGGGGCGAGTGCGCCGACGAGACCTGCTCAAGAATCCCCTCCTTGCTCCATCCAAAGTGTTTCGCATGAGATGTGGGGTTCTCAGGGGCTCGCTAGACGACCGCGCAAGTTACCCACGGCGTAGTGGTCGGCAGGAAGCCTTTCGTGCCCGGCACATACATGTGGACGCGATAGGCGCCCCGCTTGGAGTACTTGAGCTTGATGCGCGCACGCGAGGCGCCTGTGGGACCGTCGATGATGGCAGGCCGGAACGTCTTGTAGGCCTTCCACGAGCCGCCCACCCTGCGCTGTACAACGACGCTGACGAGCTTGGTGCCCTTCTTGCCTCTAGGCCACAACCAGCCACTGATCTCGGTAGTCCGGCCCACATGGGGTAGGCCGTTGGAGAACCAGCACTGCGCCTTGCGCGGAGCGAGAACGCTCACAATCCCAGAGACCGCGGGAGTGGCGGTTCCTCCGGTGCGTGACTCGAAACGGAAGATGCGGCCGCGTCCGGCCTCGGCGGAAGCTGTGTAGCGCCCAGGCGCGGTCTCGCGAACGATGGCGGGGCAGTCGAACCATGTGCGGCCGTCGAGTGACTGGCTCACGTGGACGGACGCGCCGACGACCGGGTTACCGAACTGGTCGCGTAGCTGGGCTTCAAGCGGGAACATCGGACCAGCGACGGTCACGTTGGGCGCCGCGGTGCCGTTTGCGGACAGAGGGCCCCACGACGCGGTGCGGATTGCGGGGTGCACGAAGACGTCCGGCGAACTCGTGCTCACGACGTCGGGCGTCGCGGGCACGTAGAAGCGATAGTAGCGCGGCGTGGCGTCCGGGGCGAAGCAGGTGAACTGGTAGCCACCGGACCACACGGACGGATTGGCCGAGGCAGCTCCCAGCGTGCTCCAGTGGATGCGGTCGGCTGACGATTGCACCACTACCGGCATCCCGTCCAGGCCGTCACCCCACATCGAGTCGTACATCTCAGATGTGAGCGTGAAGGGCAGGCCGGCCCACTGCGCACCCGAGCCAACCGTGACGGTCGCGGTGGTGAGCGTCGCAAGGTACTGGACGCGGACCGGGTCGAGGTAGGCGCTGGCGTCTTGGTGGCCGGGAGCGTCAATGGTGATCGGATCTGCCCAGTCGACCGTGGACTCGTAGTCATACCACTGCGATTCGTACTTGCCGGTGGGGTCGGCGTAATAGAGGAAGTAGTCGCCGGGAGCAAGACCCGTGAAGTGGAAGCTGCCGTCCGGCCCGCTCGTGGTGGAAGCCAAGATGGAGGCCCAGTCGCCGTTCGCGTCGAAGAGCGACACCGAGACGCCCCGAAGCGCCGCCATCGTGTAGTCGTCGTAGGTCACGCCGTCGATCGAGGCCGCCTGCGCCACATGCAGCTGGATATCGGCCAGCGGGTCGCCACTGCGATCGGGGTAGATGTCACTGGCGTTGGCAACGACGGCTCCGCCGAGCCATGCCGGTTCGCAGATGAGCGACGAGTCGGATACACGGATCCTCACAGGCTCATCAGACGTGGTCTCGTAACTCCACGTTCCGTCGTAGTCGCTGAATTGGATGTCTGCGAGGGTCCACGTGCCGGCCTGCTTACGCCAGATCTCGACCGACGCATTGCCCACCGGCATGTTGTGGAAGTCCGAGGTCACCGTGCCCTGGACCGTGTACGGAACGAAGGTCAGCGTGACGTTGCGCGTCAGGTTGACCGGCGCCGCTATGGCGATGAGCGCTCCCGCGGGGAACGGCTCGTTGTTGCCGGAGGGGTCCTCGAAGCTCATGCGGTACGACGACGGGCCGAGACCCGGGAACGAGTAGGTGCCGTTGGCGGCCGTCGCCGTCGAACACATCTGGGTGAGCACGCCGTCGTCGTCGGCCCACAGCGTGACGGACACGCTGGCCACGACGGAGTTGTCGCGGTCGGAGCGCACGGTGCCAGAGATGGATGAGGGGTGCGTCATGGGCAGCACGATGTCCGCGCGCGGAGGAGTCCCTCGCAGTGGCACGCAGTCTGCCGCGCTCGCGACGTCGGTACCGCCCAGCCATGCTGGGTCGCGCGAGCCCAGCGGGTCGATCGCACGCACTCGGACGGGCGCAGTGGTGTCGGTCGAGTACGTCCAGGAGCCGGCAGCGTCAGCCGTAAGCGTGGTCTCGCAGCTCCAGACGGAGTCGTCGCCCGCGCGCCACACTTCGACAAGTGCGCCAGAGACGGGCTTGGCTCGGTATGACGAGGTCACGATACCGGTGAGTTGCATCGGAATGAACGTCATGGTGGACTCAGCGGTCACGGTACCGGGCTTGGAGATCCAGACGCCGTTGTCAGGGTAGAGGTCGCCGCCGGGGTACAGCTGCGGGAGGTGCGCGCCGCTAGGGTCGTCGAGCTGGATTGTGAAGCCGGAGATACCTAGGCCGTCGAAACGGTACGTGCCATCCGCTGATGTGGTGGTGGTGGCTACGACTGTCTGGGGCCAGGCGTAGATCCGGAGCTCGGCGAGGACGCCAGCCAGCGGCGTCCCGTGGTCACTACTGTGGACCACTCCCTCGATGGTCGCCGGGTTCGTAAGCGGCATGATCACGTTTGCCGAGGGCCCACCGCCGCCGCGCTCGGGATAGAGATCCGTCGCCGAGGCAAGCGACGAGCCACCGAACCACGTGTCAGCGTGCATGCCGGAGGGGTCCACCCAATGGACGCGCACCGGGTCGAGGTCATCGGAGCCGTACGTGAACATGGGGTCGTAGCCGGTGGGTGTGACTGTGGCCTCGAACGCGTAGCCGCCGTCTGCGCCTCGGCGCCATATCTCAGCGACGGCGCCCGCCACAGGCAGGCCTTGGAACGTGGACGTGGCTTTGCCGTTGACGTTGGCGGGGCGCCACGTGAGTGTGATGTCCTGGGTGATGGCCCTGCCTGCAGCGTCGATCCATAGCTGGGAGTAATAAGGCTGGTCGGGCCATGTTGGGACGAGCGCTGCCGTGTTCGCATCGGTTGGGTCGGTGAACGCGACGGCATAGCCCGCTATGTCGAGACCGTCAAAGCGGTAGGTGCCGTCTGCGGCCGTCACGGTGGTCGCAAGCACGGACGGTACGGCGGCCCCGCGATAGAGGGCGACCTGGATGCCACTGCGGGGTAGCTGGTCTTTGCTGCTGCGCACGGTTCCCGAGATCGAGCCTGGATTGGGGATGGGCATCGTCACGTAGGCAGGAGTGCCGTCGCGTGTAGGAACGACAGCAGTCGCCGATCCTAGTTCCGTGCCGCCGAACCACGTGTCTGCGCACAGCCCGCCCGGATCAGTCACGCGGACCTTGATAGGCTCGTTGCGGTCCGAGGCGTAGCTCCACCTGCCGTCAGAGTCGACGGCGACGGAGGTCTCGAGCGAGAACGCGCCTCCGGAGCCCTGCCGCCACAGCTCGACGACAGCTCGGGGCACCGCGATGGCCGTGGCGCCGGAGCCTGACGTCACACGGCCGTTGAGCGAGTACGGTACGTAGGTCAACGTGTCGGTCGCGACGGCCGTGGCGGACGCCGCAACGGAGATGAGCGTGGCCGCCTCGATCGAGCCTTGCGACCGGAAGAAGGAGTGGCCGTACTCGCCCGTAGCATCTGTGAACGCGAGCCGATATGAAGTGGGACTCAGACCGTTGAGGTGGTAGGTCCCGTCGGCGGCCGTGGTTGTGGACGCGATGACCGTCGAGGTGTCGGCCTCCTGATAGGCGGCCACGGAGATTCCGGGGAGCGGAGCCTGGTTCCGGCTCGAACGCAGCGTGCCGGTGATCGTGCCCCTGGCAGAGGGGGCCAGCGTAAGCGTCACGTCTGCGGACGCAGGCGCGAGAGTTGCGACGACGCTTGCCGCGCTCGCCAGATCGGCGCCGCCCACCCATGCGGGCGCGTGCGCACCGCTGGCGTCGGCCACGTGGACGCGCAGCGGAGTGGTGTCGGTGGTGACGTAGCTCCAGGAGCCACCCGGCCCCGTCGTCGTCGTGGCCTCGACGGACCAAGTTCCTGCCACGTCGCGCCACAACTGCACGGTCGCGCCCTCGACAGGGTAGCCGTGCGAGGACGAGCGCACGGTTCCGGTCACGGCGGGCTTGAGCCACATGGCGCGTACGCCGCCGGTGACGGTAGCGGCCAGCAAACTGTTGTCGCGGGCGACGGCCATCCTGGGCCAGCTCATGACCATGGTGTTCAGGTTCCGCCAACTACTCGTGGAGACCACGAACGGCGTCTCGAAGTCGTAGCTGGCGATCTTGCTGAACGACGCGGTGTCGTAGGCATTGATGACTGTCTCGCCAGACTTGGCCTGGTACAGCACGTCGGCGGTGGGACTGTACTTGGCGCCACCTGGCACGCCGTCGATCTGCGTGATGCTGTCGCCCGTACCGCTGTAGATGCCAAGGCCAGCGTTGCCATTCGGAACGGCGTATTGCGTTCCGTTGCGGTTGGCCGCGATGTCCCAGCCCCACCACCACGCGTTGGGCAAAGCGTACGGGTAGCGCTGAACATCACTGGTGCCTACCGTGTGGACGGCCCACTGGTTGTCTGTCATCCAACCTGGAAGCGTTAGGCCTATGTAATTCCTGTCACCACTGGGCGCTAGGGCGGCGTTGCCTTCCGTCGAGTTGATGGTCGTGACGCCGTTCGCGTCGTCGTAGCCTCGCAGGAGTGAGGTCGACACGTACATGGGATAGCTCGACGAGATGACAAGGCGCCCATCGCTGCCGTAGGCCACCATCCACGTGCCCCCCTCGCCGTAGAGTCTGGGGAACGTGATAGTGCGAACGCCACCGGACACGGCGTCGACGAGCTCGAATCGCGCGGTGCCGACGGCTCGCGAGCTAAAGTCGCCGACGTACACCTGGTCGGCGACGGCGATAGTCTTGCCGTCTGGGGACAGGTCGAGGCCGCGCAGGATGCTGCCGGGTACGACGAACGGCGTGAGCAATCGCCCGCCGGCGACGTCGTATCGGTCGATGTGGTCGCCGTCGGTGATGTAGAGGATGCCGCGCGAGTCGTCATAGGCCACGTCCGAGCGAGCCGGTGCCGGGACGAAGGCGCCCTGCGCCAAAGCGTGCCCCACATGAGTCGATGCGACGAGGGCTAGGCACAGCACCAGAGCGCCCGCGGAACGAGCCAGAATCGAGCGAGCGCGCACCAAGTCCTCCCAAGTTCACAGGCGTTGACTCATCTTAACCCCGTGGTGAGCCAGGCGCACCGCCTCTTGGCTGCGGGTCCTAGATCCGTGTCGGTCGTCGTCCGCCCGGGCGTGGCGACACGGGGCGTCACTGGAGCGTCACCAGGAGTGCCTCTGTTGCACGTTGCCCCGGCCACACAAATCGGGAATTGCCGTCTGCGTGACTAATCAGTCCAGGTGCTAGCTCACCTTGATGCTCTTGGTCCCGCGCTTTGACGACGGGTAGGTAGTCACTCCGACAACGCCGCCGGAGTAGGTCACGACGAAGTGCCACGTCCCCTTGTACTTGGGCTTGAAGCTGTAGGAGAACTTGCCGCCCACCACATCGACCTTCACCGTGCCTGCGGCCTTGTACTTCCTGCCGACCAGGCGGCTCATCGCGATCGTCACCCTGCCGGGTCCGGCGGGCGAGACGGTCCCCGTCAGCTTGTGGGACTTCCTGCGCTTGCCGCTCGACGAGCCTGAGAGCTTGGTCATGGTCGAGTAGTACACGGCGTTCACCGCGAAGTTGGCCGTGTAGGCCACGACGTCGCCTCTAGAGTTCGAATTACCCCTTCCGGCGACCACTGACGACCTCCAAAGCGCATTGCCTTCGCACGCCCTCCCAACGCAGAGACTCATGCCAATTCTGGGTTGAGATTGGGGCAGATTCGGAGCAATCGAGCTGGGAACAGCGCAGTCCCGGCTCCTCTTCGAGAGGCTCCGGGACCGCGTTTTCCCAGCTAAATGGCGGAGAGGGAGGGATTCGAACTCTCGTAGGGGGGGATACCCCCTAAACAGTTTTCGAGAGCATCTAGTGCCAGCTCATTGCGCTTGAATCAGGCGCCTTCCAGCACACTCCGCCCGACGCTAAACGTACTCAGCGACACTCAAATTCACTGCGATGCAATCCCTTAGGCGCACGATAGGACGCACGGGCCGAACGCCTCGCGCGCGTGTAGGGGGCCGGGGAAACCACCTTTCTGCCCGTCTTGCTGTCGCCAGCTGACTGCCACGGGACCGCGCCATCATCCGGCTCACGTTGTGAGTATCCGCCGTGATCGGCGTTCGGGAGCCACCCGGGGGGCGGACACCCGCGCGCAATGCCGGGGCGCCTCCACGGCAGATGCAGGCTGTCACAAGCACGGGAGCGCCAGTCTGTCCGAAAAGGCTATGCCGCGGGGATACCACCTGAATCGTTCTCGAGATGGTACGGCAGCGTTTCAGCACGTATCTGTGCGCGTCGCCCGAGGGATAGGTCAAGCAGCTCAGCGCGCATGCGGTAACCCTGACCGCGATCGGCCATGCCATCTGATACTCGCTCGATTCGCGGTAGATTCGCGGCACACCCAGTCTCGCCTCGCGCGCGCGTAGACGGCTGTGAAGAACCCGAACTAAGGTCGTCGACGCCCTGCGCATCCAAGACTTCAGACGCAACCGCCAATGCGACCGAGAAGCGGCGCGAGCAAAAGGGGGCGGGCATCGCTGCCCGCCCCCATCGTGCACTGAATCAGAACACCTCAGTGCAACTGTGCCCAAAGTTACTTGAGCTTCGCATCCTTCGCATCACCCGTGTGCTCGAGGCCGCTGGCGCCAGATCCGGCGCAAGCGAGGCAATCGGCCTCGGTCCAGGTGGCGCCACCGTTAACCAGCGTGTGCTGGTCGACGGTGCTCAGCGGACCCATACCACGCGGAATGAGGTTGGTGCCAGTCGTCGGCGTCATCAGGCGAGCGCTCGAATCCAGGTATGGAGGCGGGTCTGCAACCGATGTAGCCGTCGTGTCTACGCCAGCAACGGTCACGGTGTAAGGACCGTTGTAGCTGTTGACCAGCAGGCGAGGACGCATCCAACCGTGCGGAAGACCGACGTGGCAGCTGACGCAGTCGGCAGCACCATTGTTGAGGTCCCAGTGGTGGCTGGAGTGCGCCGTGTTGCTGGCGTTGCCAATGCCGGTGGCGTTCACGTAGCCATACCCGTGGCTACCCGCAGTGTAGTTGCCAGCCGTGTACGCGTTGTCAAAGTCGAAGAGCTTGTGGCACTTCGCGCAGATAACAGCGTTCGCGGTGCCGGCGTTGCTGGCGTCAGCAAGTCCAGCAGCGGCCAGCTTCGAGTCGCGGTAGGAGGCTGTGTTCGCCCCGTTGCCAAAGCCGGTGAGGTCCGCCATCGGACCACTGACTTGGGTCGCGGTGAAGGTCGGAGTACCCGAGCGCTCTGCCATGCCGCTCTCGGTGGCGTGCGAGTTGACCGCCATGTTGTACGGCGCGGGATAGTTCGGGTCGATGCCCCAGTTCTGAGCGGCACCGTGAGGACCGGCAGCGTTCAGGCCGGTGTGGCAATCCTGGCACGTAACGATCGAGTTCCAGCCCAACGCGTTACCCTGGGCATCCTTGGCACTAGGATTGAACACGTTGACCGTTGGCGTCGCCCACGTGCTGAGCACGGTTGCGCCGGAGGTGTCCTGTAGCGTGACACCCTGGGAACCATCGAACTTGCTCAACCCACCGAAGCCGTTGTAGGTCGTGGTGTTGTGGCCCGAAGCTGCGATCCAGCCCCCGCCACCATGCGTCAAGCCGTTTGCGAACCCATGAGCGGCGTCGCCGCCGGTGTGGCAGCTCACGCACTCCGTTGTAGCGCTCGTGGCCACACCCTGAGCGTGGCAAACGCAGTTCGCGTGTGCGCCCTGGGTCATTGGCCCGGCGGCAACATTCAGGAGATCGGAACCGTGGCACGTTACACATGCGGAGCTCTTTGTACCGCCGATACCGGCCTGAAGTGCATCGTGCGCACCCACGTGATACGGGTACGCAGCGGTCGGATCCATCGGCTTGACGTGGCAGCCTTCGCACGCCATCTTGCCCGATGCCTCATGGTACTCATGGCATGAACAACCTTGGTGCTCGGTGGCTCCACCCACCGCAGGCACGGTGTAGGTACCATCGGCATTCTTTGTCGCAACGCTGAGGAGATCGCTGCCGTGGCACGAGACGCACCCGGCGCTGTTAGCTGCAATCTCGCTCTGGACCGTCAGATGGTTGCCGACCATCGACGCCGAGGTGGGGACGCCGTGAACGGGCGCAGCGGCGCCCTGGTGGCACGAGTAGCAGTCCGGACCCATAGCGTTGTCGTTCACGTAATCCTTGGCGTGGTTGCCAGTAACGCCGATAGCAGTACCACCAACCGTGTGGCAGTAGGTGGTGCAGATGGCGTTGTTATACACCGACCCAGCCGGCGGCGTGACGGGCGTCCCGTTGACGGCAATCGTGAACGACCAGCTGTCAGTGAGTGCGACAGGGGCGTTAGGGACGGTGTTGTCCGCCGCGTTCATGACGACATTGATGGTCGTACCGGTCGGAAGGGTGCTCGGGTAGCAGGAGACGGTGGTGCTCCCTGCGCCGGTGGCGCCCCAGACCCACTGGGTCTTGTAGACCGTGCCGACTAGGACCTCGGTCGAAGTCCACGAGCCCGAGGCCGAGGCCACGGACACGAAGGCATTGTAGGTGTGGCCGTTGACCGTGATGGTCGCGGTCTTGGGGTTGACTGCCGCACCGGCGACGTCGACGCTGACGACCGCGGGCTGGCCGTGCAGGGTCGCTGTGGGGGCCGGGTACTCGGCAGAGAATGCAGCCGCATGTGCGAACGCCGGGACAGCGACGATCGCGACCATGCAGACCACGAGCAGAAGGGCGAGACGCACCCGTCCCCTCATGAAGTGTGTAAGTCCTTTATCCACTTTCAACCTCCTAATTGAGAGCTGTGTCAGACACCACATGCTCTTTATGCGATCTAGAACGTGATGCCGACACCAGCAGCCCCACCGGAAGCGACGTGGCACTTCAGGCACACACCGTCAGTGAGCTGGACCGGGTTGGTCGAGCTGTTGTAGGTGGTGGCGGAAGCCTGGCCTACGGAGACCTTGGTCGCACCAGCGTCAGCGGCGGTCAAGAGCCACATCTTGCTGGAGTTGACCCCGCTCTTGCCCCACGAGTGCGGGAAGGCGGCGTTGTTGAAGTCGTCGGTCGCGTCGTGGCAGCTCTTGCAGTTGTTGGCGGCGGCCCATGCGACGGCCTGGTTCTGGACCAGTCCGGTGGACTTGGAGCCGTCGGAGTTCCAGTTGCTCGTCGCGCCGGCCGCGATGCGGTGGCCGGAGTAGGCGACGAAGGTACCGGAGGCGTTGAGCACGTTGGTCGACGCACCGGCGGCGGCGGTGGCATACGCACCGTTGTGGCACTCGGCGCAGAAGATGCCGACGGCCTGCTCGCCGTAGAGGGCGTGGTTGGTGTCCGTGGCGTACTGGCCGATCGTGCCGTTCAGTGCGGCACCGGCGGCGAAGCCCTGGTTCACGGCGTTGTGGTCGATGGCGGTGATCGCATCGATCATGTTGTTCGTCGTGGCACCCGTGCCCTGCACGTTGGTGGCCGTCATGTTCTTGAGCAGGAAGCCCTGCAGTGCCGCGACCGACTCATCGGCGTTGGCGCCGTGGACGTTGGTGTGGCAGTAGGTGCAGTTGGTGCCGGTGATGTGACCGTTGTCGGTCGCTCCGCCGGTGTTGCCCGGTCCGACGATGGCGCCGCCCAGACCGTTGTAGACCGGACGGCCGTTGACGGCCTGGCCGGTGGTGGCGTGGCACAGGATGCACGCCGAGTCGGCACGGACACGCAACAGGGTGTCAGCGACGCCGGTGGCAGAGCCGACCGGGGCACCGTTGGCGCCGGCATAGTGGACCGCGTGGCACACGACACACTTTACGGTTGTCGTCGTGTAGTTGCCGTGCGGCGAGCTGCCGTTGCTGGCGTTGTCGCCCAGACCCTTGTTCCAGTCCATGTAGGTGTTGGTGCCGGCGCCCGGGATGGCGAGGTTGGGAGAGCCGTCCTGGTTGTAGCCGTTGGCCGGAGCCGTGGCGGCAGCACCGAGGCGCTGCTGGCCGGAGTGGTTGATTCCTGCGGCGAAGGCAGCGCCGGAGAAGGCGAACACGAGCATCGC
>JARLGT010000011.1 GCA_031292615.1 Coriobacteriia bacterium
CAACCCCTCCGAGATCCTGAGTTTCCGGGCACCAAGGCCCTAGTTTCTGGGCTCCTGAGCACCTAGTCGCTAGTTTCTGGCACCCAGGTCCCCAGCCGATGTCACACTTCGCGTCACTTCCGGCCGCTAGCCATAACCCGGCAAAAGGAATCCTCGGCGACTTCCCGGCTGCTCAATCTTGGCCGTCCGCTTGCAGAGGAAGCGTCCTACAATGGCGGGACGTAAAGGAGCCCTGTGAGACTGTCGCTCGAACATGCTCGACGAATCGTAATCGGTGCGGCCGTGATCACTGCGGCTCTGTTCGTGCTGGTCGTTGCCATCGTGCTGTTCGCGCCTCGGGGCACGGCGGCGCGTACCAGCCCAGCCACGCCCGCTCCGACGCCGACTGCCAGCGTCGAGCAGACGTCGGCGCCCATCGCCTCCCCTCTCGTCTCGGCGGGCGGCGCACCGCTCGACGCATACGCCGGCCTTGCAACCTGGGTCGACATCTACGACACGCCCGCGTGGCGTGATCCGGCGGCAGCCA
The DNA here is from genome assembly GCA_031292615.1 of Coriobacteriia bacterium. Classification (NCBI taxonomy): domain Bacteria; kingdom Bacillati; phylum Actinomycetota; class Coriobacteriia; species Coriobacteriia bacterium. The sequence goes on from JARLGT010000011.1 coordinate 527, forward strand.
TCGCCGACATGTCGCGCCACGGCGTCAAGACGCTCTTCGTCCAGACGTCGCACTACAACATGCGCACGGCGTTCTACAACGCCAAGGCGCTGCGGGAGTTCATCGCCGAGGGCCATGCCCGAGGCATGCGCGTCGTGGCCTGGTACCTGCCCAACATGAAGCCGGGCTCGGTCGACTACGCGCGCGTCAAAGCCGCTGTGAGGCTGAAGACCGCCGACGGCCAGACGTTCGACTCCTTCGCGCTCGACATCGAGTCCAGCGCCATCGGCTCCGAAGCGATGCGCAACCGAGGCCTGAAGCAGCTCTCGGCGAAGATCCGCACGCTTGTTGGCCCCACGTACCCGCTGGGTGCGATCATCCCTTCGCCGGTGGGGCTGCGACGCCCCCACAGCGTCTGGGGCAACTTCCCTTATTCGATGCTACCTCGCTACTACGACATCTTCGTGCCGATGGGCTACTACACGTTCCACGGCCGCGGCGCCAAATCGGCCTACATGGATGCCTCCCAGAACCTGAGCATCCTACGTTCGCAGCCGGGATGCTCCGCTGTGCCTGTCCACCTGATCGGCGGAATCGCCGAGGACTCCTCGACCGGTCAGGTGCAGGGTTTTGCACAGGCAGTACGCGAGGGCGGATGCCTGGGTGCGAGCCTGTACGGCTGGGCCGGCACGAGCTCGGCAGCGTGGCGAGCGATGGCGTCGATTGCTCCTTAGCCGCTGGTCGGGTCGCGAATCGGCTATGCTCTGACCGGGGACGTACCAAGCGCCGAGGAGGTCGGGATGTCAGAGCCAACAGCGAGCACCAGCGATAGTCGGTCCTTGCAGGCGCGCATCCAAGAACCCCAGCTCGATCGCTACGCCCTCGTGTGCGCGTTGATTCTTTCGACGATCCTCTCGACGTCGGTACTTGGCGATGGCGAGATCGGCCTGATCCTCACGCTCGCGCTGATGACCACCACGCTCGTGATAGCACTGCGCACGTCCGATGCGGGCCCGCGCGTGACGCTCGCCGCGACGGCTATCTCCGTGCTTGCGATCGTCGGCATCTGCGTCGCGCTCCTGACCCACAACACGGGGCCGGCCAGACTAGCGTATGGCCTGGCGATGATCGGCATCGTTGGCGTAACGCCTGTGGTCATCGCGCGACGCCTTGCCACTCACACCGTGGTCTCGCTCGACACGGTCATCGGCGCGGCTGCAATCTACCTGCTGATCGGGCTGCTGTTCGCGGTGATCTACAGCACTATCAGCTTCGTGCTGGCGCGCCAGGGGATCCCCGCTGCCGCTCCCGGCTTCTTCGTGGCGTCTCGGCCCATCGAAGCGAGCGACTACGTCTACTACAGCTTCACCACGCTGGCCACGGTCGGGTACGGCGACCTAACGGCTTCGATCGCGCTGGGGCGTCTGCTCTCCGTGTGCGAGGCGCTCATCGGTCAGCTCTACCTCGTCACCATCGTCGCGGTCCTGGTCTCCAACATGGGCAGGAGCCGCCCGCGCAGGGCGGACGGCTCCATTATCTCGCCAACAGAGGAAGACTAGCTGCTCGTCGCCGCATCGTCGGGTGTGACCGTCTCGCTACTCGCCTTCGCGGCTGGGCGTGGACGCCCGAACAGCTGCACGACTCCCAGCCACACGAGCACCGCGACGACAAGCCACACGATCGTCCACACCGTGCTGACCCGGAAGATGACCAGCGCAACGACGGCGGCAATGAGGCCGGCGGCACGCATGCCGGAGCGATGCGCCAGAACCCACTCGCCGAACGAGCCGAAGTCCCAGTCGGGGCCGATGTTGTCGATGCCGTGCGACAGTCCGCCGCGCAGTGCCGTGGCCCAAGCACTCGGCCCTGCCAGCATCGCGCCAATCACAAAGACGACGCCCACGACGGCGAACATCTGCTCGGCATGGATGAGATTGCGGAACACAATCGCATACGCCGTACTGGCCACGGCCTGCGGCATCTGCGCGTACTGAAGCGCCGCTTGCGCGAACGGGAACTGGCCGAAGTAGATGGCCTCGACCGGGAGGAGCGTCACGGCGACAACTCCGATACCCAGCCACAGCACCGCCTTGCGGCGATTGACCGCCAGAGCGACGCCCAACACGAGCAGCGCAAGCGCCGCGAACGGCAGAACGTACGCCGATGTGTTCAGGAACTGGATCGCAGCGCTCGCCTGCGCAAGGGCCGGAGAATCAATCAGCACGATCTCGCGCGAGCTGGATGGCGTCGGCACCGCGTTGACGAAGCCAAGCCCGCTGCTCGTCAGCTGCGCCTTGATCTGATCGACCAGCACGCTTACGTCGAGTGTGACCTTGCCGGCCTGGTTGTTGACTAGGCCCCCCGAGGTCTGAGTAACCGATGCGATGAACGCCTTGTGTGCGAGACGATTCATCTTGTCCCAGAGCTGAGGGAACTGATCGGATCGGACGAACTTTGTTGCGGCATCCTTGACGAAGCCCTGGACAGCATCGGTGATGGGCGTCGCGAGGAACTGCGCGGCCGCCGGCAACGGCTGCAGCGCCTTTGCCACGTAGGCATGAATGTCGACCGCGCCGAACAGCGAGTCCGTCGCCTTGGTAGCGACGTAATCCTGGATGCCCACATCTCGCGCGAGCGGCGCCATCGTCTCCACCCAGCGGTTCTCGTCCATGATGGTGCGGTTGAGCCAGACGGCCGAGATTGCGGCGGAGACCAGGACCACACCCAGGAAGATGCTCAGCCCCGCCAACAAGTTGCGCCAGAATCCGGTTGCCCCGCCTCCATGCATCAAGCGTTGGTTCTCAGCCCTGAGCCGCTCGACCTCCGCCTGCAAGTCGTCGGCGTCTTCGACCACCGGCGCGTCGGGATGAGACTCGACCTCAGTCATGAAACCCTCCCCTAACTTGGGCTGAATACGAGTGCAGACTGACTATCGCGTTCAGCGGATATGCTTGTGACTAGCTATTCCCCTTCATGCCGAATCCCCTGCACATGCCCGTCAACTGCACCCCGCGTGCATTGCCAGAACACCGGGCATGCACCAGACTCGGACTGGATACGTTCGCGGTGGTGGGGCCGCGCTGGTGGGAGGACATTCGCATGTGGTGGAGACTGTTCGTGCGTTGGATCATCACGTCGATTGCCGTCGCCGTCGCGATGCTCGTGGTTCCCGGCATCGGGCACAGCGGCGGTAGCGCGCTTGTCGCGATCGTGCTGACGGCGGCCGTCCTCGGCTTTGCCAACGCGATCATCCGGCCGATTCTCAAGTTCCTGTCTTGCGGGTGCATCATTGCCACGCTCGGCCTGTTCGTTCTGGTCATCAACGCCGTGGTCCTTTGGGGCGCGGCGTGGGTGTCGACAAACTGGTTCCACACGGGCTTCTACGTCGAGGGCTTCTGGCCGGCGTTCTGGGGCGCAATCGTCGTGAGCATCGTCTCGTTCTTACTCTCGGTGTTCCTGCCGGACCCCGATCAAGACGCGCAACCGCGCCGGTCCTAGCGGCGCGTTAGAACAGCGAAAGGCCCGAAACGCTCCCGCGTCTCGGGCCTTTCGCTCTGCCGTTCCCGGTGAAGGAGACGCTCAGCCTTCAGTTGCCGGTGCCCATTTCGCCGAGAATACGCATTAAGTTGGCCTGCGCTCCGATGCATCTTGCGATCTCGTCGAGCTCCACGCTCTCGTTGGCACCGTGGATGCGGGCCTCGGCCATGTCCTCGGCTCCCCACAAGACGAACTCGGCGTTGGGCGCTGCCTTGGCCAGCGTCCCGAGCAGCGGAATCGAACCCCCGCTGCCGGCCTCGCTCGGCTCGACGCCGAACGCTTCGTGCATCGCTCGGCGCGCCGCTGCGTAGCCGGGACCGTCGGTCTTGGCGACGAA
>JARLGT010000012.1 GCA_031292615.1 Coriobacteriia bacterium
AGGTGCAAACGGATTTGGCTACGATCCGCTGTTCCTGCCCGACGCCACGCCTGGCCACACCATGGCCGAGCTCCCGCTCGCCGAGAAGAATGCGATCAGCCATCGCGGCGCGGCGCTGCGTGACCTCCATCGGAAGCTGGCGGGACAGTGAGCCGCGCCCGGTGGATTGCGCGCCTATCGCTCGCCGTTGTGCTCGCGCTTGCGGCGCTGAGCGTGGTCGCCTGCGGGCCCAGCAAAGCCGAGATAGCGCAGCAGCAGAAGGACGAATGCTTCGCCACCATGAGCCAGATGAAGCTCGCGATCGACTTGGTGAACGCCGATACCGGCGTCTATCCCGACGTAGCGAGCGTGGTCGCCCAGCTTCATGCCAAGTGCCCTTCCGGCGGTACCTACTCTTTCGACCCCAATACCAACGTCGTGAGTTGTAGCGTTCACGGTCACCCATAGCGCACGGTAACCAAGCCGTTGCATCGCTAATAGCGATGTATCTGCTACAGTTGGTCAATCCTGATCGGGTCGGCGCCAGCGGCGTCGGCCTTTCCATTTCTCCTGTTGGAGCGTGATTACGTGAGTTCTGCCGCGAGCCCTGCCAAGCCAAAGCGCGCGGGGATGCCCTACAAGTACACCGTGCTGACCAACACTACCCTCGGCGTATTCATGGCGGTCCTCGACAGCTCGATCGTGATGATCTCGCTGCCCGACATCTTCCGCGGGATCAACCTCAACCCGCTTGCGCCCGAGAACTTCGCTTACCTGCTGTGGATCCTGATGGGCTACGGCCTAGTCACGGCGGTCCTGGTGGTGACGCTCGGGCGTATCGGCGACATCTTCGGCCGCGTCCGCATGTACAACCTCGGGTTCGTGGTGTTCACAGGCGCTTCGATCATGCTCTCGGCGGTGTGGAGTACCGGCGCCGCCGGGGCCATCCAGATCATCGTCTTCCGGATGATCCAAGCGGTCGGTGGTGCGATGCTCATGGCCAACTCGGCGGCGATCATCACCGACGTCTTTCCAGCCGAGGAACGCGGTATGGCGCTTGGCATCAACCAGATCGCGGCGCTGGCCGGTTCGTTCATCGGCCTCGTGCTCGGCGGATTCCTGGCGGCCATCAACTGGCGCCTCGTGTTCCTCGTCAACGTCCCCATCGGCATCTTCGGCACCGTCTGGGCGTACTGGAAGCTCGTCGACACCGGCGAGCGTCACCCGGCGCGCATCGACTGGCTCGGCATGGTGACTTTCGCCGCGGGCCTGTGGTTCGTGTTGTTCGGCGTGACCAGCGGCATCACACCGTACGGCGGCTCGCCGATGGGCTGGGGCAACCCGACAGTCTGGGCGATGATTGGCGGAGGTCTGCTGCTGCTCGTCGTGTTCGTCATCATCGAGCTGCGCATCAAGGACCCGATGTTCGACATGTCGCTCTTCCGTATTCGAGCGTTCGCCGCAGGGAACCTGGCGGTGCTGTTGTCTCAGACCGCCAACGGCGGGATGCAGTTCATGTTCATCATGTGGCTGCAAGGCATCTGGTTGCCGCTTCACGGATTCAGCTTCGAGCAGACGCCGATATGGGCAGGCATCTGCATGCTCCCGCTCACGTTCGGCTTCCTGATTGCCGGCCCGACGTTCGGCCGCCTCTCCGACAAGTACGGAGCGCGCCGCTTCACCACCGGCGGCATGCTGCTTGCCGCTTTGACCTTCGCTCTGCTGACGTTGCTGCCGGCAGACTTCAACTACCCGGCGTTCGCCGTGCTGCTCTTCATGGACGGCGTCGCCTTCGGCATGTTCTCGGCGCCCAACACCGCGGCGATCATGAACAGCGTGCCGGCGAAGAATCGAGGCGTCGCGTCGGGCATGCGCTCGACGGCGCAGATGACCGGCCAGCCACTCTCGATGGGCATCTTCTTCTCGCTGATGGTCGCCGGCCTTGTGGCCAGCGTCCCGGCGACGATGTCGGGTGGTCTGTTGGCCCACCACGTGCCGGCCGCCGTGGCCACCAAGCTCGCGGGCATGCCCCCCACCGGCTACCTGTTCGCCGCGTTCCTCGGCTACAACCCGCTGGCCTCGCTGCTCGGCCCGATTCTGCACTCGCTGCCTCACGGAGACGCTGCCGTGTTGATCGGCAAGCAGTTCTTCCCACGTCTGATTGCGACGCCGTTCGAAGGCGCGCTGAAGCTCGTACTGATGTTCTCTTCGTTCATGTGCCTGATTGCGGCACTCGCTTCGTGGCTGCGCGGAGGCCACTACGTGCACGCCGAGGAGACGCACGCTCACGTTGAGATCGTGCCCGAACCGGCCGAAGCTGAGGTGTAGGCTGGACGCTCGGTGATTCTCGGCGTTGCCCCGAACGGAGCGCCTCGCTACACTGTGGGTCGCTCGTTTCCGCCCACGCAGGGGCGGCGCGGGTTAACCGTGTCGGGCCGTAGCGCAGCTTGGTAGCGCATCTGCTTTGGGAGCAGAGGGTCGCAGGTTCGAATCCTGTCGGCCCGACCAATCTGCGGCCGTAGTTCAATTGGTAGAGCATCAGCCTTCCAAGCTGACTGTTGCGGGTTCGAGTCCCGTCGGCCGCTCCATTGACAACCTGCGTCGCCGAAGGTACCGTACCGCTTCGCGGCACAAGCCTTGAGGACGACGTCTTACGCGCCCGTAGCTCAGCTGGATAGAGCGGGAGACTTCTAATCTCTAGGTCGGGGGTTCGAATCCCTCCGGGCGTGCCAAAGTCACTTATGGTGGGTGTAGCTCAGTTGGTTAGAGCGTCGGACTGTGGCTCCGAAGGTCGCGGGTTCGAGCCCCGTTACCCACCCCATGAGTGAGTTGAAAACGCGCATACTGCAAGCGGTTCGCAGGGCGCTTTCATAATGGGCCGCTAGCTCAGATGGCAGAGCAGGGGACTCTTAATCCCAAGGTCCGGGGTTCGACCCCCCGGCGGCCCACCATGATTCTCTCAAAGGCAGGTTCCCGAGGTTGGGGGCCTGTCTTTCCGCTTTCCGTTCCGAGGCCCACTTCGATTCCCTCTTGCCACTCGACACGAGCCCTCTTCGCAGCCGCGCAGCGGTGGTGGGAGGGGGTGTTGCCCGTGTTGTCGGTTAGGCGACGTGCGGCATCCATGTCAGTGCGGTCGGCTAGCATGTGGCAGGTCATATCGTTCGGCTCGAGGGGGCTTTTCTTGGCTCGCAACAAGACGAGGTTCGCCGCTTGGTCGAGGCAAAGCGGCGCATTCATCGCACTCGCGCTTGCTCGAGGAACAGCGTTGTTCGTCGGCCTCTACTCGCTGGCCAATACGCTCGCGACATCGCTGAGCCCAGGAACCAGCCAAGACCTCTGGTGGATCGACACCCGCTTCCTGCCGACCGCGGCAGCGCAGGCGCTATCCGTGGCATGCGCGCTCGTGCTGCTCGCGTTCGGGGTGTCCCCGCGCTTGGCGACGTGGCGTCGCTGGCTCACGTTTGTCGCATGCGTGGCGCTGGCGGGTGTCGCGCTACAAAACGTCGCGACGTTCTATCGCGAGTGGGGAGCCGGGAGCTTCTCGCCGGGGCTGGTGTTCCCGCTCTCGCTCGTCATCGCCGTCGTGTTCGCCCTGCTCGGCTGGGCTGTGTGGGGTCAACGGCCGGGCAAGCTCACGGTGGCCGACCACGTCGGTGCGGTTGCCGGGCTCTTGCTGGTCGTTCTTCTCTTCCCGCTGGCGCAGGTCGCCTTCTTCGGCTCGTCTGACTATCGCGCCAAGGCCGATGCCGCAGTGGTGTTCGGCGCGCGTGTCTTCGACGACGGCAGCCTCTCGCCCTCCCTGCGCGATCGCGTCGCCACCGGCATCGAGCTGTACCGTGGCGGGCTCGTGCGCAAGCTCGTCATGTCGGGGGGCGTGGAGCCCAACGGGCAGGATGAGACGGCGGTCATGCGTTCGGCAGCCGAGAAGGCCGGCGTGCCTGCCTCGGCGATAGTGCTGGATTCGAAGGGTATCGACACCGACGCCACCGTGCGCAACACCACGGCGATCTTCGCGAAGCAGGGGATGCGTCGCGTTCTCGCGGTCAGTCAGGGCTACCACCTGCCGAGAGTCAAGCTCGCCTACCTCGCGGCTGGTTGGGACGTGCGAACGGTCCCGGCGCGCCAGATCGAACCCATCTGGCAGACACCGCTGTTCGTGGCCCGCGAAGTCCCGGCGTTCTGGGAGTACTGGCTTCGCGCGTTCGTCCGTGACGCGCGCGGCACCAAGGCAGCGGGTTTGCTATGATGTTTGACCGTGTCACATGCGGGCGTGGCGGAACTGGCAGACGCGCTGGATTTAGGTTCCAGTGGGGAAACTCGTGGAGGTTCGAGTCCTCTCGCCCGCACCAGCCTCTTCAACCTGCCGGCCGGCGCCGGAGAAACGCTTCTTTGGAAAGGATCCGTCTGTGCTGACCACATCCGTCGAGCGCCTCGAAGGCACGACAGTCAAGCTCACCGTCACCGTCCCCGCTTCCGACGTCAACGCGTCGATCGCCGAGGCCTACGGCGCTATGGGCAAGAAGCTACGCATCCCCGGCTTCCGCAAAGGCCATGCGCCGCGCCCCGTCGTGGATAACTATGTCGGACGCGAGTATGTGCTGGCCGAGGCGACCGAAGGCCTCGTCAACGACTGGTATCCGCGGGCCGTTGATGCCGAGAACCTCCGCCCCATCGAGTCCCCCGAGCTCGGCGAGCTCGACACCGTGCAGCCTGATACCGAGTACACGTTCACTGTCGAGGTCGAGCTACGCCCCGAGTTCGAGCTGGACTCGTACGACGACATCAAGGTCGAGGTCCCGCGTCGTGAAGTGAACGATGCCGACATCGACGAGCAGCTCGTAGAGATCCGTGAGCGTTTTGCATCGCTGCAACCCGTCGAGGACCGCGGCATCCAGACCGACGACTTCGTCTTGCTGTCGTTCATCGGCTACGTGGATGGCGAGACCTACGAGGGCAACGAGGTCGACAAGTACCTCTACGAGATGGGTCGCGGTCTGATGCCGCCGGAGTTCGATGAGGCCATCCTCGGCCTTAAGTCCGGCTCGGAGGCTCGCGTTGAGTTCACCATCCCGGACACCTCGTCAAACGAGGAGTACGTCGGCAAGCAGGCACAGTTCGACGTCACGATCCACGAGGTGAAGGCCAAGGTACTTCCCGAGGTGGACGACGCGTTCGCGGGCGAGATGGGCTTCGAGACCGTCGAGCTTATGCGCGAGGACATGCGCGGCCGTCTCGACGTCCAGCGCCTGATGGAGTACGACCGCGCAAAGGAGAAGCGCTCACGCGAGGTTCTGGCCGCGCGCGTCTCAGGTGACATCCCCAAGGCGATGATCGATAGCCGCGCCACGAGCCTCGAGAATGACTTCAATGCGCGCCTGCGCGACCAGGGAATGACCCTCGAGCAGTACGCGGGCATCACGGGCCTGACCCAAGAGACGTTCCGCTCCGAGCTGGCCGCCGACGCCGAGCAGCTCGTCCGCGAGGACCTGGCGCTTGAGGCCCTCTTCCGCAAGCTTGGCTTCGAGGTAACGGATGCGGACCTCGAGGAAGAACTCAAGGAGATCTCCAGCGCGTCCAAGATGAGCGTCGAGGAAGCTCGCGAGAAGTGGAAGGCGATGGGCTTGATGGCGGTTATCGCCGAAGGCGTCATGCATCGCCGCGCAGTGGGCTGGCTTATGGAGAATGTAGAGGCGGTCGAAACAGACGAGAAGGCGCCGGAGCTATTCGCCGCCGACGCGGGTACGAAGAAGACGGCCAAGAAGCGCGCTCCGAAGAAGAAGACCGAGGCCTCGAAGTCCGAGGAGCCCGCCACTTCCGCCGATGAGGCGCCTGCGAGCGACGAAGCCTAAGCCACCTCGAACCGCTCTGGAAACAACGAGGAGAATCACATGATCCCTGACATCAAAGCCCTCGTGCCTATCGTCATCGAGCAGACCAGCCGAGGCGAGCGCAGCTTTGACATCTACTCGCGACTGCTCAACGAGCGCATCGTCTTTCTCGGCACGGAGATCGACGATCACGTGGCCAACCTCGTGATCGCTCAGCTCCTGCACCTCGACAGCGCCGATCCGGGCAAGGACATCAACCTCTACATCAACTCCCCAGGTGGCTCGGTGACCTCGGGTCTGGCGATCTACGACACGATGCAGTACATCAAGTCGGACGTCTCCACCGTGTGCGTGGGCCAGTGCGCGAGCATGGCCGCAGTGCTGCTCGCCTCCGGTGCGCCCGAGAAGCGTTACGCCCTGCCGCACTCGCGTGTGCTGATCCACCAGCCGTGGGGCGGCACGCAAGGGCAGGTCACGGACATCGAGATCCAGGCCAAAGAGATGCTTCGCATGCGTGACGAACTCGACGGAATCCTTGCCAAGCACACGGGTCAGTCCAAGGAGACCATCCACCTGGACACCGAGCGCGACAACATCATGTGCGCCGACGACGCCAAGGCCTACGGTCTTGTCGACGCCGTCGTCGAAAGCCGCAAGGTCATCGAGGAGAAGCCTGAATGACCCCTCGCACCCCCGAAGGGCCCGAATCGCTGAAGTGCTCCTTCTGCGGTAAGAGCCAGCGCCACGTCAAGAAGCTCATCGCCGGACCGGGTGTCTACATCTGCGACGAGTGCATCGAACTGTGCAACGACATCGTCGAAGACGAGCTTGCCGAGGAAGCTGCACTCGAGCCTGTGCTCGACGACCTGCCCGCGCCGCGCGAGATCTATGAGGCGCTGAACTCCTACGTCGTGGGTCAGGAGCAGGCGAAGAAGGTCCTGTCGGTCGCGGTCTACAACCACTACAAGCGGGTGCACCTCGCACCTGCCGAGACCGCCGATGACGTCGAACTCGCCAAGAGCAACATCATGCTGCTCGGCCCAACTGGCTGCGGTAAGACGCTGCTCGCGCAGACGCTCGCTCGCGTGCTCAAGGTTCCGTTCGCTATCGCGGACGCCACCGCGCTGACCGAGGCCGGCTACGTGGGCGAGGACGTCGAGAACATCCTGCTCAAGCTCATCACCGCCGCGGACTTCGACATCAAGCGTGCCGAGGTCGGCATCATCTACATCGACGAGATCGACAAGGTAGCTCGCAAGGCCGAGAACCTTTCGATCACCCGCGACGTGTCGGGCGAAGGCGTGCAGCAGGCGCTCCTCAAGATCCTTGAGGGCACCGAGGCGGCTGTCCCTCCGCAGGGCGGCCGCAAGCACCCGCAGCAGGAGCTCATCCGCATCGACACGACCAACATCCTGTTCATCCTAGGCGGCGCCTTTGTGGGCCTCGAGAAGATCATCGGCGATCGCGTAGGCACCAAGGGCATCGGCTTTAACGCCGAGCTCTCGGACTCCGCGACGCACGACACCGGCGCGCTGCTCGGTCAGGTGCTCCCGGAGGACCTCAACCGCTTCGGCATGATCCCCGAGTTCGTCGGCCGTCTGCCGGTGGTCACGCACGTCGAGGAGTTGACCGAGGAAGACCTCGTGCACATCCTGACGCAGCCCAAGAACGCGCTCGTCAAGCAGTACCAGCGCCTCTTCTCGTTGGAGGGCGTGCAGCTGGAGTTCACCGACACCGCTCTGGTCGCGATCGCCGAGCAGGCCGTCGTGCATGGCACCGGTGCTCGTGGTCTGCGTTCGATCATGGAGCGCATGCTGCTCGACCTCATGTACGACCTGCCGGGCCGCACCGACGTCCAGAAGGTCGTCATCACGGAGACGGTCGTTCGCGATGGCGCCGAGCCCACTCTCGTGTGCGAGGGTGCTGCTGAGGACGCTATCGAGGGTGCCGCAGGCGCGTAGACGGCGGTGCCTCGACCCGAACGTCCCGATGGCCGCCTCATTCACGAGGCGGCCATCGTCATTCGTACTGGTAGAATCGCAGGTGCGTGCCCGTGTAGCCCCGCTCAGCCAACGAAAGGTGCGAGAAGACCGTGACCGAGATGCCCAAGGCGTACGACCCCAAAGCTGTCGAAGGGCCGATCTTCTCGGCATGGCAGGAGGGCGGATACTTCGGCGCCGAGATCGTCGAAGGCGTCGAGCCGTTCTCGGTAGTCATCCCGCCGCCCAACGTCACGGGCAACCTGCACATGGGCCACGCGCTGAACAACACGATCCAGGACGTCGTCATTCGCCGCTCGCGGATGCAGGGGCGCCCGACGCTGTGGGTCGTGGGCACCGATCACGCGGGCATCGCCACTCAGAACAAGGTCGAGCAGAAGCTCGCCAAGGAGGGCAAGAGCCGCTACGACGTGGGCCGCGAGGCGTTCATCGAGGCCTGCTGGGAGTGGCGCCGGGAGTACGGCGGCACCATCATCGAGCAGCTCAAAGCGATGGGGTGCTCGTGCGACTACGACAACGAGCGCTTCACGATGGACCTGAGCTACGCCAAGGCCGTCCGCCGCGTCTTCGTCGACTGGTTCGACGCCGGGCGCATCTACCGCGGTAACCGCATCATCAACTGGTGCCCGCGCTGTGCCACCGCGCTGTCCGACATCGAGGTCGAGCACGAGGATGTCGACAGCCACCTGTGGCACCTACGCTACCCGCTCAAGGAGCCGGTCGGCGGCGTGGACTTCGTTGTCGTGGCCACCACCCGCCCCGAAACCATGCTCGGCGACACCTGCATCGCCGTGCATCCCGATGACGAGCGCTACAAGTCACTCGTCGGCGCCACAGTCATCCTCCCGCTTGTGGGCCGAGAGATCCCCATCGTCGCCGATGAATACGTCGACCCAAGCTTCGGCTCTGGAGCCGTCAAGGTCACGCCCGCGCACGACCCCAATGACTTCGAGATCGGCGAGCGTCACGGCTGCGAGAAGATCAACATCATGAACGCCGACGCCACGATCACAGAGGCTGGCGGCGTCTACGCCGGTCTCGACCGCTACGAGGCGCGCAAGCGCGTGCTGGCGGACCTCGAGGCGTCCGGTCTGCTCGTGCAGACCGACGAGCATGTCCACTCGGTCGGCCACTGCTACCGCTGCCACACGGTCGTCGAGCCGTGGCTGTCGGACCAGTGGTTCGTCGACATGAAGCCCATCGCCGAGCCGGCTATTCAGGCGGTTCGCGACGGCCGCACCAAGTTTCATCCCAAGCGCTGGGAGAACGTCTACTACCACTGGATGGATAACATCCGCGACTGGTGCATCTCTCGGCAGCTGTGGTGGGGACACCGCATCCCGGTGTTTTACTGCGACGACTGTGGCGAGATGGTCGCGAGCATGGAAGACCTCACCGTCTGCCCCAAGTGTGGCTCGACGCACGTGCGCCAGGACGAGGACGTGCTGGACACGTGGTTCTCCTCGCAGCTGTGGCCGTTCGCCACGCTCGGCTGGCCCGACGATACGCCAGAGCTCGCGTACTTCTACCCGACCAACGTCCTGTCGACCGCCCGCGACATCCTGTTCCTGTGGGTCGCGCGAATGGTCATGGCCGGATGTACTTCAACGAGGGCGAGATTCCCTTCAGCGACGTGATCATCCACCCCACGGTCTTTAACGCCGAGGGCAAGCGCATGAGCAAGTCGCTGGGGACAGGCGTCGATCCGCTCGACCTGATGGACCACTACGGTGCCGACGGCATGCGCTTCGGCCTGATGCTGCAGGTCACGGGTGCGCAAGACCTCAAGTTCGCCGAGGAGAAGTTGCTCTCCAGCCGCAACTTCGCCAACAAGATCTGGAACGCAAGCCGCTTCGTCATGATGAACCTCGACGGCTACGAGCCGGGGGCACCGGTAGCACACACGGTCGCCGACCGTTGGATCCTCTCGCGCCTGGCCGACCTCGCGCTACGCGTCGACGAGGGCCTCGACACGTTCGAGTTCGGCGAGACGGCCCGCGCTTTGTACGACTTCTTCTGGAGCGAGTACTGCGACTGGTACATCGAGCTGGCCAAGGATCGCCTCTTCAGCGGAACCCCCGAGCAGCGTCTGAGCGTGCAGCGCATTCTCGTCTACGTGCTCGATACGTCGCTGCGTCTTCTCCACCCCATGATGCCCTTCGTCACCGAGGAGATCTGGGGCAACCTGCCGCTCCCCGAGGCCGACCGCGCCGCGTCGCTCATGATCGCGAGCTGGCCGGATGCCTCGGCACTTTCGCGCTTCGCCGACGACGGCGCCGAGGCATCGATCCAGCTGGTGCAGGAGGTCGTCGTCGCGATTCGTGCCGTCCGCGCCCGCTACGGAGTGTCGCCCCGCGAGCAGCTTGCGGTTGTCGTCAAGGCGCCGCAGGCCGAGGCCGTGCTGCTCGAGGGCGAGTCGTCGCTCATCTCGGCGCTTGCCGGACTGGGCAGTCTCACGGTCGACTGCACCGCCGAGAAGCCCGCGCACTCCGCAGTCTCGGTCGCAGGAAGCCTCGAGGTGTACGTTCCGCTCGAGGGGCTCGTCGACTTCGAGGCCGAAGCCGCACGCCTGACCAAGGAGCGCGAGAAGTACGCACTCGAGCTCGAGCGGCTCGAAAAGAAGCTCTCCAACGAGGGCTTCCTCGCCAAAGCCGCTCCCGACATCGTCGAGAAGGACCGCGCTCGCGCCACAGAGCTTTCCGATGCGATCGTCCTGCTCGGCTCGCAACTCGCCGAGCTGGCGTGACGCGACAGGCGAGTGGCACATGGCGCGGCTGATGACCTTTGAAGAGGCGCTTGAGACGCTGCGCTTGGCCACCACGTTCGGCATCAACCCGTCGCTTGAGGGCGTGACCGAGTTGGTCGACGCGCTTGGCCGACCCCAAGATACGTTCGCGTCGGTGCAGATCACCGGCACCAACGGCAAGACGTCGACAGCTCGCATGACCGCCGCGCTACTCGAGGCTGAGGGCCGCCGCACCGGTCTGTACACGAGCCCCGAACTGCAGCGCTATCCGGAGCGCATCGAGGTGGGCGGGGCTGTCGTTAGCGACGCCGACCTCGCGGCCGCGGTCTCGGCCGCCGTCACCGCCGCACAGCGCCTGCGAGGCGAGGGTGCAGTTGGTGCCGCGGAGGGTTTCACCGAGTTCGAGCTGCTCACGGCGGCTGCGCTGTGGCTCTTTCGCGAGCGCGGTGTCGAAGTGGCCGTTCTCGAGGTGGGGCTCGGGGGCCGGTGGGACGCGACCAGCGTCGTCAGTCCCAGCGTTGCTGTGATCACCGGCGTCGGGCTCGACCACACTGCGATCCTCGGCGACACGGTCGAACAGATCGCAGCCGATAAGGCCGCCATCATCAAGCCGGCGTCAGCACCAGTCCTCGGACCCGGCACCGACGGCCTGGACTCGATCTTCATACGGCACAGCGACGAGGTCGGTACCCACGCGCGCGCTGTGCGGGAAGGCCTGGGCTTCAGCCCAGTCGCCGAGGACCTCACCGTTCGCTTCCGAGTCGCCGAGCGCCCCTCAGCTCCTGGCGGCGCCACAGTCCTCGACGTCGACGGCGTTCACGCACGCTACGAGGCGCTCGCGATCGCAGCCCCGAGCTACCAGGCCGCCAACGTCGCGACGGCGGTCGCGGCCGCCGAGGCCGCGCTCGGCCGTGCGCTGGACGCCAGCCGCGCTCGCACGGCCCTCGCCGCGCTGGCGATTCCCGGCCGCTTCGAGCTGCTGCGCTCCAAGCCGCCTATCTTCATCGACGGATCGCACAACCACCAAGCTGCTCGCGTGCTCGCCGACGCCATCCGCGAGGCGTTCCCGGACGCCGATACGCGCCCGGCGCTCCTGCTCGGCGTGCTCGCCGACAAGGACGCGCCCGGTATCGTGGCCGCGCTCGCGCCCGTCGTCGGCGCGTTTGCCGTCACCCAGCCAGCCTCGTCGCGCGCACTGTCGGTCCGCGACTTGGCGGCGGTTGTCAGGGCCGTGACGGGCGAGCCGCCAGCCCAGTTTCCGAGTGTGACCGTTGCCCTCGCCGCGCTGATTTCGAGCGCTCCGGAAGGGCTGATTGTGACCGGGAGTCTTAGGACCGCAGGGGAAGCGCGCACCCTGCTACACGACGGCTAGGAAACGCGCGCCATTTGCGGGGCGCTGACGTGGTGGCTTCTGCTAGAATCGCCCCTGTGCGCCGGGGTGTCGGCGCCTGCTGAAAGGGAGACCATGAGCGGTCTGCTCGATCCGATCTTCAACAGCCCGCTGTACGCGCTGGTCAAGAACTTGTTGATGCTCTTCACCATCGTGATGTACTTCGCTGTCATCTTCTGGACCTGGCGTGACGCCAATCGCCGCGGAGCCATGGGCTGGTTCTGGGGCCTGAGCGCGGCGATCTTCCCGTTCGTTGGCTGGCTCGTTTACCTGGTGGTTCGTCCGCCGGAGACGGTCGACGACTCTCGTGAGCGTAGCCTGGAGATTCAAGCCCGCGAGGCGCAGATCGCACGGGACTTCGACACGTGCCCTTCGTGCTTCAAACCAGTTGAGAGGGATTTCCTCATCTGTCCCTACTGCATGAAGAAGCTTCGCAAGCCGTGCGTGGAGTGCGGCAAGGCCCTCAAGCTCAACTGGCAGGTGTGCCCGTACTGCAAGACGAAGCAACAGTAGGAGATAGGTACTGCAAAGCTGCGTCGACCGCCCCGCTTACTGGCGGGGCGGTTTCGTACGTGACCTAGGGATAGAGGCCAAGCATGCCCGACATCACCGTGAAACTGCCCGACGGCTCATCCAAGTCCGTGGCCGAGGGCGCCACAATCCTCAACGTCGCCGAGTCGATCGGCGCGCGCTTGGCGCAAGCTGCCATCGCTGGCAAGATCGACGGCCAGCAAGTGGACGTCAACACGACCGTCCCCGACGGTTCGGCCGTCGAGATCATCACCGACAAGAGCCCCGAGGCGCTGCACATCTTGCGCCACTCCACGGCGCACGTGATGGCCGAGGCGGTCAAGGACCTCTACCCCATGGTGCAGTTCGGCATCGGGCCGGCGATCGAGGACGGCTTTTACTACGACTTCGGCGTCGAAAAGCCATTCCAGCCCGAGGATCTTGTCGCCATCGAGGAGCGCATGCGCCAGATCGTCGCCGAGGAGCTGCCGTTCAAGCGAACCGAGGTCGATCGCCTTGAGGCCTGGGACGAGTTCGAGCAGCAGGAGCTCAAGCGCGAGCTGATCCAGGAACTGCCGGAGGGCGAGACCATCTCGATCTACCGGCAGGGTGCCTTCACCGACCTGTGCCGAGGCCCCCACGTTCCCACCACCGGCCGTATCGGCGCGTTCAAGCTCACGAAGATCGCCGGCGCGTACTGGCGCGGCGACAGCGACCGCCCCATGCTGCAGCGCATCTACGGCACTGCCTGGTTCACGCAGAAGGACCTCGATGCCTATCTCACTCGCATCGCGGAGGCCGAGCGACGCGATCACCGCAAGCTAGGCAAGGAGCTCGACCTCTTCAGCTTCCACGAGGTCGCCGGTGCCGGGCTGCCGCTCTACCACCCCAAGGGCGCACGGACGTTGCGTCTGATGCAGGAGTGGCTGCGTGGCGTGCTCTACGAGCGGGGCTATCAGGAAGTCATCACCCCGCACATCTACAAGACCGACGTCTGGAAGATTAGCGGACACTACGACTTCTACGGCGAGAACATGTACTTCTTCAACATCGACGAGGGCGACGGTCGCATCAACGAGTACGCAATCAAGCCGATGAACTGTCCTGGCCACGTCATGATCTTCGACAACGACGTGCGCAGCTACCGCGACCTTCCGATGCGTCTCTCGGAGTTCGGCACGGTCTATCGTCACGAGATGTCGGGTGTCGTGCATGGCCTGATGAGAGCTCGCGGCTTCACGCAGGACGATGCTCACATCTTCTGCACGCCCGAGCAGGTGCACGGCGAAGTCATCGGCATGCTCGAGCTTGTGGACTACGTGATGGGCGTCTTCGGATTCGAGTACACTGCCGAGGTCTCCACGCGTCCCGAGAAGTCGATTGGCGACGACGAGTTCTGGCGTCTGGCGACGGCAAGCCTGGTCGACACGCTTGAGGAGCGAAAGATCCCCTACGAGATCAACGAGGGTGACGGCGCGTTCTACGGCCCCAAGATCGACATCAAGCTCCGCGACGCTATCGGCCGCACATGGCAGTGCTCCACCATCCAGGTCGACTTCAACTTCCCGTCGCGCTTCGGCCTGACGTACCGTACCGCCGAGAACACCGAGGCGCAGCCGTACATGCTGCACCGCACCATCCTCGGCTCGATGGAGCGTTTCTTCGGCATTCTCATCGAGCACTACGCCGGCGCGTTTCCCGCCTGGCTCGCTCCCGTGCAGGCGGTCATCATCCCGATCTCCGACCGTCACCTCGACTACGCCTACGCCGTCTCCAAGCGTCTGTCGGCCAAGGGCGTGCGCGTGGAGGTCTACTCGGAAAACGAGCCGATGCGCGTCAAGATCGCCAAGGCCCAGCAGCAGAAGGTGCCGTTCATGCTCGTGGTGGGCGACAAGGAAGCCGAGACCGACACCGTCGGCGTGCGCGAGCGCACTGAGGGCGACATCGGCGCGCAGGGCATCGAGGAGTTCGCCGACAAGGTGCTCGCGATTCGTCCGTAGCTTCGGCGTGGCGTCTGGCCGGTAGACAGCCGGCCAGACGCTCGCTATACTCCGACGGCTAACCGAATACCGCTCAAAAGCGGGACCCCGCCCATCTCGGGCGTGCACCGGTCCCCACCTTGCGGCGCCAACACGGCGGCTGTCTGGTCGATGCGAACGACGATATGAGGCGCGCTCTGTTGTAAGCGCACCATCGTCGGCTGTATCTCCCGCAGGCCACCGGCTGCGGGAGTTTTGTTTTTCTAGGATGGACGCGGGCCGATCGGCTCGGCCCGAACGAACACGGAGGTGAGCTGCCTATCAGCAGCAGCACGGAACCGAGGATCAACGAGCGCATCCGCGCACCACGTTGTCGCCTCATCGGCATCGACGGCAGCCAGCTCGGCATCTTTGCAATGGCAGATGCCCAGCGAATCGCTGAGGAGCAGGACCTCGATATCGTCGAGATTGCGCCGCTGGCAGACCCGCCTGTGTGCAGGATCATGGACTACGGCAAGTTCAAGTACGAGCAGACCCAGAAGGAGAAGCTCGCACGCAAGCACCAGACCAAGGTCGAGATCAAAGAGATCAAGTTTCGACCCAAGATTGACAAGCATGACTACGAGACCAAGAAGAAGCACGTTATCCGCTTCCTCGACGGTGGCGCCAAGGTAAAGGTCACGATCATGTTCCGCGGTCGTGAGATGGCGCATCCGGAGCTTGGGCTCAACATTCTCGAGAAGCTGGCCGGCGAGCTCGGCGAGTCGGCGATCATCGAGACCGCGCCCAAGATCGAGGGTCGCAACATGCACATGCTCATCGCGCCGACCAAGAAGAAGGAAGTCAAGGAAAGCGCGTCTGAGAGCACGACGGATGAAGACGAGTTGTTGGAGTCCGCGCCCGAGACGACCACGGACTCAGACGAGTCGTCTGAGTCCAGCGAGAACTAGGAGGACGGCGCATATGCCGAAGATGAAGACCCACAAGGGCACCGCCAAGCGGTTCCGCGTCACCGGCTCGGGCAAGATCATGCGCGGCAAGGCGTTCAAGAGCCACATCTTGGAGAAGAAGTCGCCGAAGCGTAAGAGGGGCTTTCGCCAGGAGACGGCCGTTTCGCCGGCCGACAGTAATGTCATCAAGAAGGGTCTGGGCATCGGCTAGGAACTCCTAGTCCCACCGACCCCCGTTCTCATTACCAAGGAGTGATCGACCGATGCCTCGCGTAAAGCGCGCCGTAGGTGCAAAGAAGAAGCGCCGCACAGTCCTGACTCGTGCGAAGGGTTACTACGGCAATAAGAGCCGTAGCTACCGTGCCGCCAAAGAGCAGACCCAGCACTCGCTGCAGTACGTCTATCGTGACCGTCGCAACAAGAAGCGTGAGATCCGCCGCCTGTGGATCGCTCGCATCAACGCCGGTGCCCGCATCAACGGCCTGTCGTACTCGGTGTTCATGAACGGTCTGAAGAAGGCCGGAATCACCCTGGACCGCAAGATCCTCTCGGACATGGCGATTCACGACGCCGCTGCGTTCGCCAAGCTCGTCGAACTCGCGAAGGCCGCTGTCTAGGTCTACACTACAGCGCAACGGATGTTCCGATGGCCCCCTCACCATGAGGGGGCCATCGGCGTATTCCGAGCCGGTTCGTATCTGCGAACGGTGCGCATGAGCGGGCAGGTACTTGGCCACGCTTCACTGTGAGGGAGAGTCGTGCAAGCGGCCGACATCGATATCCGCGCCACTGAAGGCCTGACCTCCGAGGAGGCCGACCGACGCTTGCGCGCCGAGGGCCCCAACGAGCTTCCCTCGGCCAAGCCTCGGACGTGGTACGAGATCGCGTGGGAGGTCGTGCGCGAGCCGATGCTGCTGCTGCTCCTGGCCGCAGGGTCGGTGAACTTCCTCCTCGGCGAGCCGATGGATGGCGTCATCCTGCTCTCGTTCGTGGTTGTGGTCATGGCGATCACGTTCTATCAAGAGGGCAAGACCGAGCGTGCCGTCGAGGCGCTGCGCGACCTGTCTAGCCCGCGAGCGCTGGTCGTGCGCGATGGCGTCCAACGCCGAATCGCCGGTCGCGAAGTGGTGCGCGGCGACACGGTCTTGCTTGCGGAGGGCGATCGCGTTCCTGCCGACGGCGTGATGCTGGACTGCAGCAACCTGTCGATCGACGAGTCGTTGCTCACCGGCGAGTCGGTGCCGGTACGCAAACGGGGCTGCGGTGGCGTGCTGGACATGGGAGCGCCGGGCGGCGACGACACGCCGTTCGTGTTCTCGGGCACGCTCGTGGTCAAGGGACAAGGTGTGTGTCTC
The DNA here is from genome assembly GCA_031292615.1 of Coriobacteriia bacterium. Lineage (NCBI taxonomy): Bacteria > Bacillati > Actinomycetota > Coriobacteriia > Coriobacteriia bacterium. Next base: position 16,738 of record JARLGT010000012.1, read on the forward strand.
GTGCGCGGCACCGCCGCCCAGACGGAGCTTGGCCGTATCGGCAGTGCGCTGAACAAGGTCGAGCCGCAGCGAACTCGTCTGCAGCTTGAAGTGGGCGTCATCGTTCGTCGGGTGCTGATCATAGGGCTGCTGCTCTGCGCGATCGTGGTAGTGGTCTTCGGGCTGACACGCGGCGACTGGCTCAAGGGCACGCTGGCAGGCATCACGCTGGCCATGGCGATGCTCCCCGAGGAGTTCCCCGTCGTTCTGACCGTCTTCCTGGCGCTGGGCGCATGGAGGCTCTCGCAGCGTCACGTACTGGTCCGGCGCATGCCTGCGGTCGAGACGCTGGGCTCGGCGACCGTGCTGTGCGTCGACAAGACCGGCACCCTGACCCAGAACCGCATGACCGTGCGGGACCTGCTGGTAGCCGGCGAGAGTTACACCATCGACGAGCAGACGCTGCCCGAACGCTTCCATGAAGTGGTCGAGTTTGCGGTCCTGGCAAGTCCTGTCGACCCGTTCGACCCGATGGACACGGCCTTCAAGGCGCTGGGCCAGCGCTATCTCGCCGACACCGAGCACCTGCACTCCGACTGGACGCTCGTGCGAGAGTACGCGCTCTCGGAGCACCTGCTCGCGCTGAGCCACGTGTGGCGCTCCCCAGATGGCAACGACTTCGTGATCGCCGCGAAAGGCGCCCCAGAGGCGATCGCCGACCTGTGCCATCTGACGCCGGAGCAGTGCGTCGCGCTCGACATGCGCGTCGCCGAGCTGGCCGACCG
>JARLGT010000013.1 GCA_031292615.1 Coriobacteriia bacterium
GCCGACGCGCGAGATCCGCGCAACTACTACCACTCTCGCAACGTCGCGTCGCTCGCGGTCCTGTTCGCCGAGGCGCTTGGGCTGGAATCCGACGTCGTGCGGCGCATCGAGATCGCGGCGATACTGCACGACTGCGGCAAACTGGGACTGCCCGACGAGTTGCTCGCCGACGTGCTGCGATCCTCGCGGATGCAGATGGCGGCGCGCGAGCACTCAGAGCTGGGACAGGCGCTGACCCAGTCCGTGGGGCTGTCCGACGTCCCGACGTGGATTCGTCACCACCACGAGCGCTGGGATGGAGCGGGCTATCCGGACGGCCTTTCGGGCGAGGCTGTGCCGCTTGAGTCACGCGTCATCGCACTCGCCGACGCATACGACGCCATGACCTCCGGCGTGCGAAATCGCGTGCCGATGTCGCGCGGGGCGGCACTCCAGGAGATCGATCTGGGCATGGGCTCGCGTTTCGACCCGATGCTTGCCGAGAAGTTCATCGAGGTCGTAGGCGCAACCGCGTCGCTCGGCTGGTCCGATGATTGGCTTGCAGGGTGAGCGGGGCAGTCGACATCCGACGCCAACGCGTCGTTCGCGGGGCGTGGTGGGCTCTCTTCGGCCTGCTCGCCGTGGCGGAGGTCGCTGTGTGGCAGCTCAGGCTGCCGATCGTGACAGAGTCGCTGATCTCCCAAGTACTCACGTTCTTCTTGCCAATGATGCTGGCCGCCGTCGCATCCTTCTGGCTCGCGTTTCGACTGAGCGGCCTTGAGCGCCGGTTCTGGGGACTGCTTGGGACAGCGGTCGTTGGTATTCTCTTCAGCGAGGCGTATTTCACTTGGTACACAGTCTCGATCAACTTCCACGGTCCACAACCGCCGCACTGGAGTGAGGTCGGGCACCTTATTGCGATCTGCGTGTTCTACGTGTTGGTCGTGTCGATGACCGAACTCGGCGAAAGCCCGATCTTCGCGCGCCTCCGTTTCTACCTGGACATTCTGTCTGCCGCGATAGTCGGGTTCGCGGTCGTCTATTGGTTCTGGACGCTTCCCTTGCTCATCAGCGTTCCCCGCGGCGGATGGGCTGTGGCCTCGGTCATGGCGCTCTATCCGGTGAGTGCAGTGGCCATTCTCTTGACCACCACGCTAATCGCTTTGGGTTGGAAGGCGTACCACTGGCGCTCGTGGGAGCGGCTGATCACGTTCTGCTTCGCATGCTACGCAGTCGCTCTGTTCGTATCGCCGTGGACCTACACGAGCGCGCTGCTGCTGACCGAGCCGGCCCGTACCGACTGGTACGGCATCTTGTTGGGATTCGGCCTGTATCTGCTGCTCATGGCCGCTGTCTACCGATTCACAGCGGCTCAGGATGTCGAGCTGGCCCGACCCTGGCCCGTCCCAGAGGTCCGCCCGCCGTGGCTGCCGATGCTCTATCCGACCGCCCTCGCCGCGGCGCTGGTGGTCATGGGCGTGGGAGCGCTTCGCGTCGCCGGGCTTCCGGGCGGTGGGGCCATCGTCGTTGCGACGACTCTGCTCGCGCTGGTGCTCATCGTGCGTTCGTGGCTAGGGAGCGTCGAGCTCGCGCACCACCGGGCGCGCTCGATCACCGACACGATCTCCGGCGCCTACAACCAGCGCTATCTCTACGAGCGGCTCCCCCTCGAGCTTGACGACGCACGTTCCGAGCACCGTGAGATTGCGGCAATCGCGTTTGACGTCATCGACTTCCGCGACATCGTGCAGATGTCCGGCGCCGAGGCAGGCGACCAACTTCTCGTGGAACTCGTCGACGTGATCCGCGCCGAGTTGCCTGCGAGCGCGACGGTCTACCGTGTCGGTCGCGACGAGTTCGTCGCTGTGGTCGACGGGCTCTCGGCGTTGGATGCTGAGGCGTCGGCGCGTCGAGTGAATGCGCGGCTGGGCAGCGATGTGAGCGTCGACGGAATCCCGGTCGCGATTTCGGCGGGTGTGGCGGTCTTCCCCGAGAACGCCGAGGATGCCGCCTCGCTTGTCTCGCGCGCCATCGCCTCGCAGCAGCTTGCGCGCTCGGCAGAGAGGCCCGACGTCGTAGTCTACGACGCAGAGATCGTGGAGGCCGCCGATCCCCTGGTGCGCCTCGATCGCTCCCGGCGCCAGTCGCATCGCAACAAGCTTCGCGCCTTGGCGGCTGCGGTCGATGCGCGCGACGCCTCGACGCGGTTTCACTCGCAGGCCGTCGCAGAGCTTGTCAGCGCCTTTGCGCTCGTGCTCGACCTTTCCGAGGAGCGCACGCGCGTTCTAGAGTCCGCGGCGCTGCTGCACGACATCGGCAAGGTCGGCATCGCCGACGACGTGCTTCTCAAGGTCGACCCGCTGACCGACGAGGATTGGGCGTGCATCCGCGCTCACTGCGAACTCGGCGAGCGGCTACTTGCCCCTGCCGAGGTGCCCGAAGTCCTGCCGATCGTGCGCTCGCACCACGAGCGCTGGGACGGTACCGGCTACCCCGATCTACTGGCAGGCCAGGACATCCCGCTGGAAGCCCGCGTGCTCGCCATCTGCGACGCCTTCGAGGCCATGACGACGGGTCGCCGCTGGCAACCCGCCCTTTCGACCGCCGCCGCGCTCGAGGAGATCGAGCGCTTTGCCGGCACGCGCTTCGACCCTGAGCTTGCCGAGACGTTCGAACGCATGGTGGTGCGCATGCACGGCCGACCTATTGCCGGGCGCCTGGCCGCAGGTCGCCGCGACATCGGGCTCGCCGAGCAGTAGCGCGGGCCGAGCGTGCCGGGCTTGCCGTCGGGGCTTCGAGCGTGCCGGGGTGCGCTTCCGACGATGTGGCCCTAGCCCAGCCCCGCCAGAATCGCTGAGACGTCTCGGGGCTGCTCGGCACGCTTGAAGCCAGGTTCGGCTGATGCCGCAACGCGGTCCTCGTAGGTGGGCACGCCTTCGCGCTTGTAGAAGACGCCGATCGGGATCTTGCACTGCTCGGGTGTGCAGGTCAGGTCGTGGAAGGTCGTCATCGAGAGGTTGAAGGCTGCGGCTCGGTCCGACGTGTCCCAGCCGCTCTCCTCGAGCTTGTAGACGCGCTCACGGAACCACTGAAACGTGTTGAGGTGGTTCCACGTCACGCATGGCTGCATGACGTCGACGATCGCCAGCCCCTTATGCGTGAGCGCCTGCTTGTAGAGCTCGGTGAGGTGTGGGATGTCGCCGGCAAAGCCGCGCGCCACGAAGGTCGCGTCCTGCGCGAGCGCGAGGCCGATGGGGTTGACGGGCTGCTCGAGCACGCCGGTTGGCGTCGAGACGGTGGGCATCAGGTGCTCGGTAGTGGGGGAGGCCTGTCCGGTCGTCAGCCCGTAGATCTGGTTGTCGTGGGCGATGATCGTAAGGTCCGGATTGCGCCTGAGCGCGTGCACGAAGTGACCCAACCCGATGCCGTAGCCGTCGCCGTCGCCCATCTCGACGATCACCTTCAGGTCGGGCCGCGTCAGGCGCAGCGCGGTGGCGGGTGGAACCGCTCGGCCATGAAGAGCGTGCATGCCCTGGACGTCGAGGAAGTCGGCGCCGTTACCGTGGCAGCCTATGCCCCATACCACCGAGAACTCGTTCTTCTGCCAGTCCAGTTCGGACAGAGCGCGCTTGAGCGCCTCCCACATGCCGAAGTTGCCGCATCCCGGACACCAGGTGGGCTTGAGCGGCGTGACGAACTCCTTGACCGCGGGCATCAGCGGCCTCCTTCCGAGGTCGCGATGGCCCCCGCGGCCGTCAGCTCCACATGCCTGCCGAGAATGTCGTGCACGAACGCGTAGACCTGCTCTGGCGAGATGGGGCGGCCGTCGGTCCGATTCAGGCGGTGGCCAACTTCGCGAAGCGTGTGCTCGCGAATCAGCCCTTCGAGCTGCCCGGTCGCGTTTTGCTCGATGACGATGCTGCGCTTGGAGCGTTCCAAGAACTCGTGCACGGCGTCGGCGGGGAAGGGCCAGACGGTAACGAGCTGAAGAACGTTGACGGTGACGCCCTCGGCGGCAAGCCACTTGGCGGCCTCCAGGGTGGGCATCTTGGTGGTGCCGAAGAGGATGACCGAGACGGCCGCCTCGTGCGGGCCGAACTCGACTGGCTTGGGGACGAGCGTCTTGGCGAGCTCGAACTTGCGCGCTCGCTTCTCGCTTTGTGCGATACGGTTTGCGCGCTCTTCGCCCGGAGCGCCCCAGCCGTGCTCGTCGTGCTCGTAGCTGTTGACGATCTGCTGTGCGCCCACCACTCCGGGAACCACGCGCGGCGAGACGCCAGAATCCGTTACGCGATAGCGAGCGTACTCCTCGACCTCGCCGGTCGTCTGCAGCTGGCCGCGGTCGATCGTGACTGCTGCGGTATCAAACGCAGGCTGGGTCTGGCGGTTGTCGGACAGGTACGTGTCGCCGAGGACGATGACCGGCGTCTGGAGTTGGTCGGCTAGGTTAAACGCCTTCCAGCCAAGCTCGAAGGCGTCGGTTTGGTCGCCCGGTGCAAGTACTACGCGCGGAAACTCGCCCTGTGCGGCATGAATCGCGAAGCGCAGGTCGGACTGCTCGGTCCACGTGGGAAGGCCGGTCGCCGGGCCGGGGCGTGTGAACAGCCCCACCACCACGGCGCTCTCGCTCACGCCAGCGAAGCCCAAAGCCTCTACCATCAGGGAGAAGCCGCCGCCGCTCGTCGCGCACATCGCGCGGGTACCGCCGAACGCCGCGCCCACCACCATGTTCATGGCGGCGATCTCGTCTTCCGTATGCTTGACCACCACACTGCTGGCATCGGCGTGCTTGGCCATGAAGCTCAGCAGCGACGAAGCGGGTGTCATCGGGTAGGCGGCGTAGAATCCCAGGCCAGCCGCGAGTGCGCCGACGCCCACGGCCTCGTTGCCGTCGGCAAGCACGAACGGCTCGACTGAGCCGCGCGGTGCCAGCCTGAATGGGAAGTCACAGTGCGCGTTGGCGGCCTCCACATGGCCGCGCGTGGCTGCGGCGACGTTCTGCTCGGCGATCTCGGGGGCTTTGTGAGCGAACTGGTGGCGCAACGAGTCGACCAGCCCGTCGAGCGGAAACTCGAGATGGCCGAGCACCGCGCCCAGCGCCACGACGTTGCGCATGATCTTGATGCCGCCGACCTCGTAGACGATGTCGGTCAGCGGGACCGGCACGAGGCAGATGTCGTCTCGGCCTGCCAGCTCGATGGCGTCGGCTGCGACATCGTGCGGGTCGAAGACGATCGCGCCGCCGCTCGTGAGCTCGCCGAGGTGCAAAGCGATTGTCGGGGCGTCGAGCGCGACAAGGATGTCCGTGGGCATGACGTGGCTGAAGATCTCGTCCTCGCTGACTCGCAGGTGGTAGGTGTTGTGACCGCCTTTGATCAGCGACGGGTACTCAGTGAGGTCGAAGGTGTGGTAGCCGGCTCGGGCGAACACGCGCGCAAGCGTCTGACCTGCGGCTTTGATGCCGAAGCCAGCGGGGCCACCGATCCGGATGCGAACCTCGCGTCCGTAGGGAGCGGGCTGGGGCATTGCGAGACCTCCTCGGGCGGTTGTGCGGTCGCGGCCGAGAGAGGCGGCCGCTCAGGGGTTTGTACCCGAGCGGTGGGAGGACGGCCGGCACGATTCTCTCGGCCACGTGCGATACTGGGCGCATGAAGAAACCGGCTGTACGACCCACAGTTGTTCTCGGCGTGACCGGCTGCATTGCTGCGTACAAGTCGTGTGAGCTGGTGCGCTCGCTAATCAGGCACGGCTGCCGCGTCAAAGTCGTGATGACCGAGGCGGCCGCGAACTTCGTCGGCCCCACGACGTTTCGCACCCTGACGGGCAACCCCGTCGCTGTGGGGCTGTGGGATGAGGCCGACGCGGTGATCCATCACATCTCGCTGGCCAAGGAGGCCGACGTGTTCGTGGTAGCACCGGCTACGGCCAACACCATCGTCAAGCTGGCCGACGGCCGAGCCGACGACCTGCTTTCCACGACGGCGCTGGCCACCCAGGCCACGCTCGTGATCGCACCGGCGATGAACGTCCACATGTGGCGCGCCGAGACCACCGTGGCCGCCGTCGCCAAGCTCAGGGCGCGCGGCGCCATGGTCGTCGAGCCCGAGACCGGCGAGCTGGCCTGCGGCGATGTGGGCGAGGGCCGCTTGGCTGACGTCGGGCTCATCAGCCGCGCCGTCCTCTCCGAGGTCAAGCGCGTACGCTCGCTTCAGGGCGTGCGCGTGCTCGTGACCGCTGGCCCGACGCAGGAGGCGCTCGATCCTGTGCGCTTCCTCGGCAACCGAAGCAGCGGCAAGATGGGCTACGCCATCGCCGAGGAAGCCGCGCGGCGTGGCGCCGACGTGACGCTGGTCAGCGGGCCGACCGTGCTGCCCGAGCCCTTTGGCGTGCGCACGCTGCACGTGATGAGCGCCCAGCAGATGCGCGACGCCACCCAGAGCGCCTATCCCGAGATCGACGCCGTCGTGGCGACAGCTGCCGTCTCCGACTTTCGACCAGCGTCCCCCGAGCCGCAGAAGCAGAAGAAGGACGAGGCGTCGCTCACCATCGAGCTGGAGCGCACGCCCGATATCCTCGCAGAGCTCGGCGCCAGCAAGGATGGCCGCCTGCTGGTTGGCTTCGCCGCCGAGACAGAGGGCGTGCTCGAGGCCGCTGAAGGCAAACTGGGTTCGAAGAACCTCGACTGGGTGGTCGCCAACGACGTCTCTGTCGAGGGGCTCGGCTTCGGTTCTGATACCAATCGGGTCTGGCTCGTCTCGGGGCAGGGCGCTGAGGAGCTGCCCGTGCAGTCTAAGACATCGATCGCCCGCGAACTGTGGGATCGCGTGACGCCAGAAGCGACGGCGGCCCACGATCGCAGGGCAGGGAAGGGGCAGGCGTGATCCACCACCTAGAAGGCCAAGCCAAGAAGCTCTCCGCCTACGTGGGCGAGGACGAACACTACGAGGACAAGCCGCTCTACCAGGCGCTCATCGACCAGGCACGCGTGCAGGGCTGCGCCGGCGCGACTGCGCTGCGAGGTCTTGCCGGATACGGCGCTTCCAGCCGAGACGTCGCCAAGCACGGGCTGCGCATGAGCAGCGACATCCCGGTCATGGTCAGCGTCGTCGATGAGGCTGTGCGCATCACCGCTCTGGCCGAGGTGTGGGCGGCGATGATGCCCGCGGGCCTGCTCACGATGGAGGACGTCAACGTCGCCCTGTACTGTGGCGAGTCCGAGGAGTGCGGCGAGCCGGTCATCCCGGCATAGTGGGTTGCTGCACGCCGCGGTGGCAGGTAGTATGTCGTCTCGCCGCGTGAGCGGCATAAGTCGGGCTGTGGCGCAGTTTGGTAGCGCACTTGACTGGGGGTCAAGGGGCCGCAGGTTCAAATCCTGTCAGCCCGACCATAAAAGAGCAGGTCAGGGGCCTATTCCGAGTAATCGGAGGGCCCCTGACTTCTTTCTGAGATGGCTCCGTCGTAATAGCGTGGTAATAGCTCGGCGAAACCGAGCGCCCAAGGAAGATTGCGAGCGACGAAGCACTGAGCTCGTCGCAACCCAGCGGTGGACGGGTGCGCACGCAAAAAGCCTGCTCAGAGCGGGTGGTAGCGGTTAGCCGGGCTGGTACGTTGCCGCCGAGAGGTCGGCGCGCGACGACCGGCCTCGCTATGGTCTATTTGGAATAGTTAAGGGGTCATGCGTTCGCCGACGAGCGCGAATTGAGGCGACCTTCCGGCCGTGTGCGGAGCTCTCTGCGCCGGCGTCGGGCAGACGTGGACTGCGCGGGCCCTCTGCCAGGACTGCACGTCGAGATGCGTCAGCCCCTTGACGACCGCGGCGCCCAGCCCAGACTGGGCCTGCGGCATAAACACGGCCTTGGGATGATTCTGCGGCATCCAAACGATACTCGCGCGAGAACGCTGTAGTTGGCCAAATGTTTAGCGCGGGCGGCGTTCTGACGATAGTGTTGTCAGACGCTCCGTTCGTGAGACCTTCTTTGGGGCGTGGGCGCCCAGGAGGTCCGCATAACATGAATGGGACCGACAGCTTCAGCGGACAGCCGCTCGTGTGCTCCATATGGGGCGAGCACGAGCTGGCTGCGTTCGATCATGCGGTGATTGAGAACTCGCAGAACGGCGTGGTTGCCTGCGACAAGCACGGTAACCTCGTTGTCTTCAATCCCACCGCCCGTCTATGGCATGGCCTTGACGCACGCAGTATCTCGCCGCGAGAGTGGGCTGCATACTATCGTCTTTATCTGCCGGATGGTGTGACGCTATTCCCGCCCGATGAAATCCCGCTCGCTCGGGCGCTTCGCGGAGAAACGGTCCATGACGTTCCCATGATCATCCGCGCCGAGGGGCAACCGCCCCGCTACGTTTCATGCGGCGGTGGCCCCTTCTTCGACGCGAGTGGCCATACGCTAGGTGCGTTCGTGGTGCTCGTCGACACCACCGAGATTCACAGGCTGACCGCCGATCTGGAGCATCTGGCAAGCCACGATGTACTCACGGGGCTCCCGAATCGGCGGACGTTCGAGGCGGAAGTCGAGCGTGCGGCCGCCTTCGCCGGGCGGGGGACTGTCTCGACGGTTCTATTCGCCGATGTGGACCGCTTCAAGACATGCAACGACCTGTACGGGCATGTCTTCGGCGACAAAGTGCTTCGTGAGATCGCCCAGCGCATGAGGGCCGTTGTGCGAGATATCGACACAGTGGCCCGCATCGGGGGAGACGAGTTCGGCATCGTGCTCTGGGGTATGAGCGCCGAATCCACCGATGCGCTCGTTACGCGCCTTTCTGAGGTCGTATCCGATGTGGGCCGCGAGCACGGACTCGACGTAGGCCTGAGCATCGGCTCGGCCGCGATCACTCGAGACTCGGACACATCCACGGTGCTGGCTGAGGCCGACACCCGGATGTATGAAGACAAGCGGTCGAGCCAGAGGTAGGCGGTCGGCGATTGGGCGGGAGGCTCGGTCGGGACGCGTCCAATATCGCCCGCATGCGAACCGAGCGCGGCACGTGGAGCAACCGTGAGCGGCGTAGCCTCTGTCTGCCGGGAAAGGGAGAACCCCTTCCAGCCAGTAGTAGAGTCGAGGAGCACGTCGATGCGCCCGGTAGCTGCTCGCATTTGTGGGTGAGGCGGTTGATCGGGGCATCTGTCGAGCGCCTCGCATCCAGGCGGGCGACCACATCCCCCCCCTCGGGAGCGGGCGGCGCCCAACCCCGAGACCCTCCGCCCATGAGGCGCGAGGCGGCCCCTCACAGGCCTTCACGCCTTGAGAGACGACCTCAGTCCGCGAACTGGAAGCCCCGCTCCTCAACGATTAGCAAGCAGGCAGCTACGACGTCCGCGTCGTACTTGACACTTGCACCTTCGCGGATCTCCGCCATCGCAACGGACAGCGGAAGTGCCGCCCGGTAGGGGCGATGGCTGATCATGGCCTCGACCACGTCGGCGACAGCGAGGATACGCGCGCTTGGCAGCACCTGATCTCCGCTCAGGCCGTCGGGGTAGCCCGAACCGTCGAGGCGCTCGTGATGTTGGCGGACCACATCGGCCATGTCGCCGCCGATGCCGATCATCGCGACGGTGTCCGCTCCAGCGGCCGCATGTCGTCGGATGAGCATCATCTCGATGTCTTCCAACCGGCCCGGTTTGGTGAGGATCTCGGTGGGCACCACGATCTTGCCAACGTCGTGAAGCAAAGCCGCCATGCCCAACGTCTCAATCCTGGCATCTTCCCAGCCGAGCTCCGAGGCGATCGCGCAAGCGAGCTGGGCGACCCGACGCTGATGGCCGGCCGTGTACGGATCGCGCATCTCGACCGTCGCCGCCAAGGCGGAGATAGCACCAGCGAAGGCCCGCCGTAGGTCTTCGGCGCTCTCAGCCAAGTCGACGGTCGCCTTGACCTGAAGGGTGATATCGCGGTTTATCTCGAGGACCACAGGAGGTTGACCGGCGCTGCCGCGTCTCAACGACCAGCGACTGGTCACGACGATTCGGCGACCGTCCTTGGTCGTGTGGTCCAACTGTCCAGCCCACCGCCCCGACGAATCCAGGGTCGCCATGATCGCTTCGCGAGGCTCAGGAAACTCGGTCGCAAGCAACGTGGCAGGGGTGGCGCCGACGGCTTCGTCAGGCGACCAGCCGTACGTCTCCTCGGCCCCATGGCTCCAGAACACGATGCGGTCCTCCATGTCGCGAACCATGATCGCGTCGTGGGCGAGGTCGATCAGCGCGGCCTGCGAGCGCAACTCCTCCTCGGCATGCTGTTGGTCGCTGACATCGGCGAGGAAGCCGAGAAAGCGCGTGTCGGAAAGCCGCACTGCGTCCACGCGACCGTGGAATGTCGTTCCGTCTTTGCGCAAGAAGAGCCCAGTGCCGGTTGACGTGCCCGTTTCGAGGAGGCTGGCGAAGCTCTCCTTTCCCCACCCGAGCGACTCTCCAGAGAGCAGATCGGCGATGCTCATGTGAGTGAGTTCCTCGGGCGCGTAGCCGGTGATGTCGGCTGCCGTGGCATTGATGTCCACGTAGTGGCCTAGCTCGTCGGTTACGAAGACGCCGTAAGGCGAGTTATCGACGTAGCCGCGGTAGCGCTCCTCGCTCTCCCGCAATGCGTTTTCGGCGGTTTGCCGGGCGGCGATGTCGAGCTCGAGTTCGCGGTTCGTGCTCTCGAGCTGCTGCATCTTGTCTTCCAGCTTGCGGACGAGCGTCGCGTTGTAGTTCTGCAGAAACGCTCGCTCGTCACCCGAGGACGCCTCTGTCGCAGGCGGAGTCGGTCGTTCCGCCTTCGGTCCCGTGCGGACTGGCGGTGGGCTTCCGACTGTGACGATCGTCTCCTCGATCATCGCCATGAACACGTCCGGCTCCGCCGGCTTCACCATGAACCGCTCGGCGCCGAGGCTCAGCGCGAACTCCTCGTCCTGTGCGTCGGTGTACGTCGCCGTGTAGAAGACGAACGAGATGTTCTTGAGGCGATCGTCTTGCTTCCATTCGCGACACAGGGTGAACCCGTCCATCACGGGCATGAGGATGTCGCTGACGATCAGATCTGGTGCCTGGCGGCGCGCCATCTCAAGTGCCTCGGCGCCTTCGGCAGCCTCATCGACCTCGTAGCCGTGGCCTTCCAAGAGAACTCGCAACAGGTAGCGGTTGTCCTCTACGTCGTCCACTATCAGAACGTGTTTCGCGCTCATGGACACTCCTTTGGCGCCTCATCCCGATAGCGCTCAATCTCGGCTACGAACGTATCCGGGTCGATCGGCTTCTCGATGTAGCCGGTGCATCCGGCCTCCATCGCCCTCTCGCGGTCGCCCGGCATCGCGTAGGAGGTCACGGCGATGATCGGCAAGTGGCACAGCGCGGGATTCGCGCGCAGGGCCCGGGCGACCTCGTACCCATCCATCGACGGAAGCTGGATGTCTAGCAGGATCATCTCCGGCAGGAAGGTCCCCGCCAGCTCGATGCCGAGCGGCCCGTCGACCGCCGCTTTGACCTCATAACCCCTGCCTTCGAGCAAGAACGTGGCAAGGTAGCGGTTCTGCTCGTTGTCTTCTATGAGCAGTACTCGTGGCTTCATGCCTCCACCAGTCCTTCCGCGGGCAGCGTAAGTGTGAAGACGCTTCCCGTACCCAACTCACTCGCCGCGTTCATCTCCCCGCCAAGGAGCTCGGCGAGTCGTCGGCAGATGGACAGCCCCAGACCAGTGCCTTCGTGTTGACGGGCAAGGCCGGTGTCGATCTGCCGGAACGACTGGAAGAGCTGCCCCATGTCTTCTGCCCTTATGCCGATTCCGGTATCGGCGACCGCGATGCGAATCGTAGACGGCGCGGCTGGGCTGGCGCCGGGCACGATGTCCGCGGTCAGGGTGACCACCCCGTCATCGGTAAACTTGATCGCGTTGTTCAGGAGGTTGAGCAGCACTTGCTCGATGCGCCGCGGATCGCTCAGCATGTCACCGATCTCCGGGGCAACCTCGATTCGCAGGTCCAGCCCCTTCTTCTCCGCAAGAGGCGCCACCGTGGCCACCGCCTTCTTGATCGTGCCAGGAAGGTCGAAATGCTCGCGACTCACCTGCAGTTGCCCGGCCTCGATCTTGGAGATGTCGAGGACGTCGTTGATCAGCGCGAGAAGATGCCGGGAGCTGTCGCGTACCATTCCCAACTGCTTGCTCTGCTCGGCGGTGAGTGGTCCCGCCAGCTTCTGGAGCATGATGCCGGTGAAACCGATGATTGAGTTGAGCGGCGTGCGGAGTTCGTGCGACATAGTCGCCAGGAAGGCAGACTTCACTCGGTCCGCCGCCTCCGCGCGGTCTTTGGCGACGGCCAGTTCGGCGGTACGCTCGGCCACGCGCTGCTCGAGAGTGGCATTCAAATCCCTGATGGCCTGCTCGGCGCGTCGCCGCGCCGTGATGTCGGTGCCGACGCTCAGGATTTCGGAAACCTCGCCGTCGGCGTCGCACACGATCCGATTCGTCCAGGAGATCCAGACGCTCTGCCCATCACGACGCATGTTCTCGTTGACGCTTTGCTCGAAGGCCACCGGGTCGGACAGGATCTCCTCCATGAGCTCGGCCATGTCGCGTCCCGCAGTGTCCGTCGCCGGAACGATGGTGTCCATGACGTGGCGGCCGACGATCTCATCGGAGGAGTAGCCGAAGAACTTCTGGCCGAACTCATTGAGGAAGGTGACCCGCCCGTCGCGCGCCCAGCGAAGGATGATGCTGTTGGCGTTCTCCACCAGCTCACGGTACTGACGCTCGCTCTCCTCCAGCGCGCGCGCGGCCTCCTCGCGCTCGGTCACGTCGTGAACGACGCCCACGAGCTGGCTGCAGGTTCCGGAGGAATCGAGTGCGGGAACGACCGTGACCTGACCGATTCTCCTGCCGGCGGGATATTCGGAGGCCTCTTCCCAGTGGGCAGGCCGTCCAGTTTCAATCGCCTCCCGGTACTTGCCGACGACCATGGTGAGCGCCGGCTCCGGGATGACGTCTTGAACGCGGGCGCCGATGATCTGGTCTTCGGAGAGCCCGGTCAGGTCCAAGAAGCGGTGGTTGACCCAGGCGAAGTGGAATCCGCCGTCAGATTCCACGGCTATGGTGAATACGACATCGGAGACGTTATTGAGGACCAACGCCAGCTGACGCTCGCTCGCCTCCAGCGCCTTCTGGGCGCTTTCATGGGCAGCTTGGGTGCGCAAAGCCTCGATGCCGTAGGCCAGGTCGTCGACCAGTTCGGTCAGAAGGGCAACCTCGGCCGCATCAAAGGCATCAACATGCGTGGCATAGATTGTCAGCGCGCCGAAGACTTGGCCCCGTGCGGAGAGGGGGAGAGCGATCGACGACGCGACGCCGAACTTCACAACGGCCTCGCGCCATGGGTCGAAGACCTGGTCGCCGGCAATGTCTCGAGTGATGACGGGCCGCCCCATGCGAATCGCAGCACCTGTCGGACCGCGTCCACACTCGGTGTCACTCCACGTGACGCCCAGTGCCTCCGCATCCTCTCGCCGGGCCCCAGCCACGGCCATCGGCCGCACTGTTCTTGACGCATCCTGTTCGGCGTAGCCAACCCAAACGAAAGGGTAGCCACCCGTGTTCACGATGGCATCGCAGACCTGGGACAGCAGCTGTTCTTCATCGCGCGCATGCATCAGCGCCTGGTTACAGTCACTGATCGTTCGAAGCGCCCGGTTCAGGCGGCCAACGCGATCGGCATCACGACGGAGGGACCGCAACGCCCAGCCGAAGGCGGCGGCGAGCGCGAGACCTACGGCTGCGAGCACGAGCAGGATGACGTGCCCTGTGCTCGATCCGAGGCTCGGAAGCAGCATCATGAGCTCCGAAGCCGATGCCAGATGAATCGCGTGGCATAGTGCCGGGCGCGGACCGAGGCACTGGCGCTGGCCTGCCTGAACTCCTGCAGCCAACTCTCAGAGGGCACAGCTTCGACGAGCAGGATGGGCCGGTTCACAGCTAATCCCTCGGTCGGCATGCACACGCCGCTCAATGCATCTTACCCACCTGCGTCGGGCGCGTCGATGCAGGAGGGAGCATAAGGCCATCTGCTGACGACGGTCCGCTTTCGGCCGGGCCTGTCGGCGCACGCCGAAATCGCGATGCCATCATTGCGGGGCCGTGACACGGGCGACTGGGCTCGACCGGGGAGTGGTGAGACGAGGCCGTCGGCTGCCTCGTCTCGATCGTCAAAGCCCAAGGAGGCGTGTCCCATTGATTGCGAAGCTATGAACGGACACGAAACCGACGCAGTTTAGTATGCGAGTGCGGCTTTAGTATGACCCTGCGTCACCGCTCGCAGTCACGGGATCTCGGGTCCTTCAGGGGTCTCGAGGACTCGGGGCGACGGGCGCCTGTAAGAACGCCTCCGTTGTAAATACCATAGTAAACAGCACCTCGTTCGCGGGAGTCCGCAACGGTTCGCCAATGACGCAATAGCGCGCTGACCTGCGTTTTTCGAACGTCAGCGAACTCATGTGAACCCGAAGCCGCCTGCTGGGGGTCAAGGGGCCGCAGGTTCAAATCCTGTCAGCCCGACCAGCACTTATTCGAGGCACCCTTCGGGGTGCCTCGTTTCGTGTAGCCGCTACACTGACGAGGTCGTCAACCAACGAAACATGGAGATCGCAGTGGAAGCAAGCATGCGCACCGAGGGGCCGAGCTTCGCGCAGCTGTTCAGGCAGATCTCCCCCGAGGAGATAGCCGACAACGTCTTCAAGCTGGTGGGCAGCGACTTATACGTCGTCACGGCAGGCACCCGCGAGCACTACAACTCCATGGCAGCAAGTGGGGGTGGGTTGGGAGTCCACCTGATGAAGCCCACGACCTGGTGCACGCTTCGGGCCGACCGCTACACCCTTGAGTTGCTAGAGGAGTCTCTGGCGTACACCGTGTCCTACTTCCCTGACGACCACAAACCCGACCTGTTTGCGTTCGGAAAGGAGTCGGGGAGGGATGGTCGGAAGATGGCGGAGACCGAGCTAACTGCTCTTCAGACGCCCTCGGGAAGCATGACCTTCGAGCAGGCGCGCATGGTCATAGACTGCCGACTCATGGAGATCACGACTCCTGCGTACGACGATTTCCGGACACCCGAGGCTCGCGCCTTCGTGGAGGAGTCCTTCAAGAAGCCCGAAGCCCAACGCAAGTTGGTGTTCGGTGAGATCACTCAGGTCTGGGTGAAACGCTAGCCTTCAGCCGCCGTGCCCGCGGCCAAATTCTTCAGCAGCAGCTACAAACGCGTCCGCCAAGGCCGACCAGCACTTTCGCGAGGCACCCTTCGGGGGTGCCTCGTTTCATTTGCATTGGAACTCGACCGTCGTGTTCGGATCGGGAGAGTGAATTCGTGCAGGCAACGCGCGTTCGCCCAGCAATCCGCCGGGCGCCCCTGCAGCTTGCAGCGGCTACAAACGCGGCTAACAAGCCCGACCACGTACTTCCGCAGCGCACCTTCGGGTGCCCTCCTCGGCTGGCCGCACTGTGCGCGTGCGAAGTGGACTCAACGCAAACTCAACGCCGCGCCAACACAGATGCGGGCCTCCGTCGTTCAAGATGGAATCGTTGGGGACCGCACAACGACACAAAGGTCGCTCGACGGAGAGCGTCTGCGGCAAATGGAAATGAGGACCGATGACTCGAATCACGCGTGCTTCACTCGCAATCGTGTCGGCGTTGGTGTGCAGTTTGGCGCTGAGCGCTGCTGCTTTCGGCAGCGTTCCCGGCGACAGCGGAGCCGATGCGACCCTACTCAATGACTATTTCGGTTCGAGCCTGACCACCACCTTGGTGGCTGGAACGGGCGCAGGTGCGAACACGGCATACTACTTCAAGACGGAACTCTTTCCTGGCCAGACTCTGCTCGCTGAACTCACGTCTGGGGCCCACGTCGTCAACTTGAAGCCCCTCGTGTTTGTCGCTTCCAACGACGTTCGAGTGGGTTCTGCGGCGTTCTTGCCGGGCAGCGTCAGCCACCTAGGCTTCACCGCCGTCTCCCATGGCATGTACATCGTCGAGGTCACGACAAGCGGACGGGACGACGATACGTCGACACCTCCGGGGACCTTCACGGTTGCGCCCACCGTATCGACTAGCACGTATCAGCTTCACTACGCCGCAGGCCCAAACGGGACCTTGAGCGGCACCACCTCCCAGACGGTGGACTACAACGGTGTCGGCTCAACCGTCACCGCCAATCCCGACGCGGGTTACCACTTCGTGAACTGGAGTGACACCAGCACGGCGAATCCGCGGACTGATAGCGACGTCATCGCGGACGCGACCTACACCGCGAACTTCGCTCTCAACGCCCCCTACACCCCACCGACCCGAGTCAGCAGCGCTCTGCATCTGAGCGGCCCGCGGAGCGGCTCGGCACGGCACACCTGGAATCTCTCTGGCACGCTCTCGCCGGCCGTCACATCAGGTAGGGTGTTCCTGACTTACTGGCGCTTCAAGGGCGGCGCATGGAGGCAGTACGGCAGGGCCAGCGCCGCGATCGCTAGTGGCAGGTTCTCGTCGAGCATCAAGCCCCCGACCAAGGGCCAGTGGCGCGTTTTCGCAAGCTATGGTGGCTCGGCCGACTACGGCAAGGCGCCAACGGTCAAGCTGAACTTCACAGTCAAGTAGCGCGTGAGTTGACGCGCGGGAAGGCCGGTAGTCGACTTCATGTCGGTTGCCGGCCTTCGAGCCGCGGCTACAAACGCGACAACTAGGGCGGACCAGCACATTTCGAGGCACCCTTCGGGGTGCCTCGTTTCGTCTAGCTGCGGGAATGTCCTTCACTTGCGCCCGAAAGTGGTCACAAACGCGTCTCCTCAAGTGTTCTGGGCGCACGACAGTGACCCGAGTTGCCTCAATCCGATGGTCTGCCCCGACGGGTCCGGAGCAGTGCTCTGGTGCGCGTCTGCACCCCCTCAGCAGCAGGCGATGGGGTTGGTTGACTGACTAGACATGTCGTCCCCGTGTCTGGCTCGCGGGCAGAAACAGCTGTTAGGGAATCAAAAGCTAGAGTCAATCGCCTGGGCCGAGGGAGACCACCATGAGCGACAAGAAACTCACCACCAACTTCGGGGCACCAGTGCCCGACAACCAGAATGCGATGACCGCTGGACCGAGGGGTCCGATGCTTGTACAGGACGTGTGGTTCCTGGAAAAGCTCGCGAACTTCGATCGCGAGGTCATCCCTGAGCGTCGTATGCACGCCAAGGGTTCGGGCGCTTTCGGCACCTTCACGGTCACTGGCGACATCACGCGCTACACCAAGGCGAAAGTCTTCTCAGAGGTTGGGAAGAAGACCGACCTGTTTGTGCGCTTCTCAACTGTCGCGGGGGAACGCGGAGCAGCCGACGCCGAGCGCGACATTCGAGGCTTCGCCGTGAAGATGTACACGGAGGAGGGCAACTGGGATCTGGTGGGCAACAACACACCCGTGTTCTTCCTCCGTGATCCGCTCAAGTTCCCTGACCTGAATCACGCTGTGAAGCGCGACCCACGTACGAACATGCGCAGTGCGCGCAACAACTGGGACTTCTGGACGTCGCTTCCCGAGGCGTTGCACCAGGTGACGATCGTGATGAGCGACAGAGGAATCCCCGCGACCTACCGCCACATGCATGGCTTCGGCAGCCACACGTTCAGCATGATCAACGAGGCAGGGCAGCGGCATTGGGTCAAGTTCCGCTGGCAGTGCCAGCAGGGCATCATGAACCTCACCGACGAAGAGGCAACGGAGCTGGTCGGCAAGGACCGCGAGAGCCATCAACGGGATCTGTTTGAGAGCATCGACAAGGGCGACTTCCCAAAGTGGACGTTGCAGATACAGGTGATGGCTGAGGCCGACGCTGCCAAGATGCCCTACAACCCGTTCGATCTCACGAAGGTCTGGTATCACGCGGACTACCCGCTCATCGAGGTTGGGGTGATGGAACTGAACCGCAATCCAGAGAACTACTTTGCCGACGTCGAGCAGGCGGCTTTCAACCCAGCGTCCGTGGTTCCAGGCATCGGCTTCTCACCAGACAAGATGCTGCAGGGTCGGCTGTTCTCCTATGGGGATGCGCAGCGCTATCGACTCGGCGTGAACCACCACCTGATTCCAGTCAACGCCGCCCGTTGTCCTGTACATGGGTACAGCCGTGATGGACTCATGCGGGTTGATGGTAACTACGGCGGGACGTTGGGCTACGAGCCAAACAGCTACGGCGAGTGGGTTCAGCAACCCGACTTCGCGGATCCGCCGCTCGCACTCGAAGGTGCCGCCGATCATTGGGACTTCCGTGCCGATGACGACGACTATTTCACCCAGCCAGGCAAGCTGTTCCGACTGATGTCTCCCGATCAGCAGCAGGTTCTGTTCGCGAACACTGCCCGCGCAATGGGTGACGCGCCTGCGGAGGTGAAGATGCGCCACATAGGAAACTGCGCGAAGGCCGATCCCCTCTACGGCGAAGGCGTGGCAGAGGCACTGGGCATCCCAGTGGGGGAGTACATCGAGTAGTGAACCCCGAGGCTGCATTCGCAGGATACGCGTGATGAGACTGAACTGGTTCGCATTCTGTGCGACTGCCGCTGTGATGACGAGCATGGGTTGATGACTGAAGTGTTGCGGGGGTAGGGGTGTGCCGAGGCCCGGGACGACCGAGGGGACTGCAATTGGCTGACACGGTGGCTTCAACCAAAGAGAACGCGGGCTGGGGCGTCATCGGCATGCTGGCGGCGGCGCAGTTCATCATGGTGCTCGACACCACAGTGATGAACGTGTCGATCTCACAGGTGGCGGCGGACCTGCACACGACAATCGTGGGCATGCAAAGTGCCATCACTATGTACACGCTGGTTATGGCTGCTTTCATGCTGATTGGCGGGAAGATCGGCGACCGGTGGGGGGCCAAGCGGGCCTTCTGGATTGGCCTGTGCGTCTACGGACTCGGGTCGTTTACCACCGGCATCGCGCCGAACCTGACGGTGCTGCTGCTCGGCTGGTCTCTGATCGAAGGTCTTGGAGCCATCCTCGTCATCCCCGCGATCGCGGCCCTAACCGCGAAGACCTACGAAGGCAAGCAGCGGGCGCTGTGCTACGGCATTCTCGGAGGAGTGGCAGGCGCGTCGATGGCAGCAGGCCCGCTGATCGGCGGTTGGGTGACCGCCTACTTCTCGTGGCGTTACGTCTTCATCGGCGAAACCGTGATTGTGCTGCTTGTGATGTTGTTCCTCAAGCTCATCCCGGCGACGGTCGGACGCAAGAGCAAGCTCGATGTGGGCGGTGCCGTGCTATCGGCCGCGGGGCTCGGGGCGATAGTCTATGGAGTGCTCCAGTCGAGTCAATGGGGCTGGATTCTTCCCAAGGCCAACGTGCCGGTCTTCAACGGCATGCCGCTGGCGCCCCTCGGCCTGTCACCCTCGCTGTGGCTCATCATCATCGGCGGCATCCTGATTACGCTGTTCGCCCGGCGCGAAGAGGCGGTCAAGATGCGCGGCAACGAACCGCTCCTCGACCTGGCTCTGCTCGGTATTCCGAGAATGAGGGCTGGACTCATCATTCAGTGGTGCCAGGCGTTCATCATCCAAGCCACGTTCTTCGTCATCCCGCTGTATCTGCAGATCGTGCTTGGCTTCGACGCGCTCAAGACCGGGAAGACGATTCTGCCGATGTCCGTGGCGTTGTTCGTGTTCGCCCTCGGCGGCGCTTCTCTGACGGCACGTTTTGGTGCCAAGCGCATCGTGACAGTCGGCCTGGCAATCTTGCTCGTGGGCGAGGCCGCACTGCTGTACGTCCTGGCGCCGCAACTCGCTACTGGATTCGGGGTTGCCATGGCGCTGCTGGGAGCCGGACTCGGACTGCTCGCGTCGCAGGTGGGCAACATCATCATGTCGTCCGTCGACTCGTCCCGCAGCGGCGAGGCCGGTGGGCTGCAGGGCACATCCCTCAACCTCGGGGCGTCGCTCGGCGTCGCGCTCGTCGGCTCCATCGTCATTGGTCTTCTTGCCGCGAACTTCTCGTCGCTGGTGCTCGCCAACCCGAACCTTCCCGACTCGGTCAAACAGCAGGTCACTGTCGCCTCCGAAAAGAATGCGAACTTCGTGTCGACGGCACAAGTAGAGGCCGCCGCGACTCAAGCTGGTCTGCCGGCAGCCCAGACCGCCGAGATTGTGCAGAACTACTCGGACGCCCAGCTCGCTGCGTTGCGAGCAGGCTTGGCGTTCCTCGCACTGTTCGCACTGCTTGCGCTCGCGTGGGTCAGGCGGTTGCCCGACCAAGCCGTGCAAGTCGCAACACCGCAGGCCCAGACCTAGGAGGACGCCATGGCACGACGCATTACGAGTCCGACTCCTGGCTCAAGAGTCGTTGCACAGACACCGCGACGCTCGACGAACCGCGAGATCGTTCACCTGACACCGGACGAGCACCGCGCACGCGGCAAAGCGGCGCGCGTCGCCGTGCCTCGTGCAAGCCACGCTGTCTGGGAGCCGTTTGACGGTCGCCCTAATCCCGTCGACCTGCTTGAAGAGCAGGCTGCGACCCGCGTTCCCGAACTTGTTCCGATCCGCTATGGCCGAATGCTTGTCTCGCCGTTCACGTTCTATCGCGGGGGCGCCTACATCATGGCGTCCGATTTGGCTCGGACGCCCGTCTCGGGGCTCAACGTTCAGCTCTGTGGCGACGCGCATCTCTCGAACTTCGGCGGATTCGCGTCAGCCGAGCGACGGATGGTCTTCGACATCAACGACTTCGATGAGACGCTGCCTGGGCCGTGGGAGTGGGACGTCAAGCGCCTGGCGGCCAGCTTCGAGATCGCAGGTCGCGATCGAGGGTTCTCGGCAAAGAAGCGGCGGTCCGGGGTCATGGCGGTCGCTCGTTCATATCGTGAGGCGATGGCGTCATTTGCCGAGATGCGCGATCTCGACGTCTGGTACTCGCGCCTGGATATCGAGGCGATTCTGCCAGAGCTGCAGCGCCAGGTCAGTGCAAAGCGGGGAGCGCAGGTGGCGAACAACGTTGCGAAGGCGCACACGAAAGACAGCATGAAGGCCTTCGCCAAGCTAACGCATATCGTGGACGGCGAGCCCAAGATCGTGAGCACTCCTCCTCTAATCGTGCCGATCTCGGAACTCCTGCCCGAATTGGAGGCCCGAGAGTTCGAGAAGAGCATCAGGACTATCCTTCGCCGGTACCGCACGAGTCTGCAAAACGACCGGCGCGTGCTTGTTGAGCGGTTCCGCTTCGCAGATCTCGCGCGCAAGGTGGTCGGCGTGGGGAGTGTTGGGACGCGTGCTTGGATCGTGCTGATGCTCGGGCGCGACGATGAAGATCCGCTCTTTCTCCAGGTCAAGGAGGCGTCTGCATCGGTCTTGGAGCCTTTCGTTGGCGCAAGTGCGTTCAAGAACCACGGACAGCGGGTCGTCGAAGGCCAGCGCCTTATGCAGGCGTCAAGCGACATCTTCCTCGGATGGGTCCACGTCACGGGAGTCGACGGCGTGGAACGCGACTTCTACGTCCGACAGTTGTGGGATTGGAAGATATCCGCCCAGATTGAAACGTTCGATCCCTCAATGCTGGTCGCCTACTCAGGTGTGTGCGGCTGGACGCTGGCGCGCGCCCACGCGCGGTCTGGCGACCGGGCGGCGATCGCGGCCTATCTCGGCTCGGGCACCGCATTCGATGAGGCGATCGGCGACTTTTCGGCGGCCTATGCCGATCAGAACGAAGCCGACTACGCCATCTTCAAGGCTAGCGTTGAGAGCGGGCGACTCGAAGCTCAAACCGGTCTCTAGCCGGTTTCTGAGGTTACAAACGCGTCCACCAAGCCGGGCCAGCGCACATCGAGGCACCCTACGGGGTGCCTCGTTTCGTCCGCCTGCATTACTAGGCCACTTCGGACGGTATGTTCCGCGGACCGTGCGGTCGCGACGTTTGAGTCGACGAGACCTCTCCCTATACTACGAGGATGCGGCGCGCCAAGCTTGGTGTGCTACCTCAGCGCAATCCGGAACACAGGAGTACGGGCCATGTTGCGACTCTATAGGGGACGGCGAAGGCGAGCTCGCGTGAGTACGTCATGTTGACGGACGCAGCGGGCGCCCCGCGTGAGGCGGCCGAAGTCTTGGCCGCGGCGGTAGCTAACGGTCTCGGCGCCTTGGACGAGTGGCAAGCGAAGGTCCTGCTCGCCGGGTACGGGGTCTCTATCCCGCGCGGTGGCCTCGCGCGAAACGAGGACGAGGCCGTGGCGATTGCTCGGCGGCTTAGCGGGCCGGTGGTCGTCAAGGCCATCGGACCGCACATCGCCCACAAGACGGAGCATGGGCTGGTCGCCCTGAACCTCCTTGGGGACGAGCCCGTCCGCATCGCTGCTCGCACCCTTCTGGCACGCGTGGAAGGCCAGGATACCATGCTGCTCGTCGAGCAGATGGTCCGAGGAACACGCGAGTTCATGGTCGGCATGAAGCGTGATCCTTCCTACGGCCCGGTCGTGATCTTCGGCGTCGGGGGTGTCTTCGCCGAGGCCCATAGGGACATCGCGCTTGGCGTGACGCCTTTGGAGGACCGGGACATCGAAGGGATGCTCGACGGAATCAGGGCGAGTGCGCTGCTCGATGCATTCCGCGGCATGCCGGACGTGGATCGCGCGGCATTGGCTGGAGCAGTCCGCGCACTCGCGCGCATCGCCGAGGACTTCCCGGCCATCACCGAGATCGACGTGAACCCCCTCATAGTCGAGGGCTCGATGCCTGTAGCCGCCGACGCACTCGTGATCCTCAGTCCCGCAGCGGAGCTCGGCGGATCGACCTCCAGTGCTCGTGCCGCCTCGTCGCCGGATCTGACCCCACTGTTCTCTCCGCGCGCAGTCGCGGTCGTCGGCGCCTCGAACGACCCTCTTAAGTGGGGCGGATCCCTCATGCACAACCTCATCAACGGTGGTTTCCCTGGCCCCATCTACCCTGTGAACGGTCGCGGGGGGACCGTGTTCGACCTCCCAGCTTTTCCCAGCATCAGGGAGCTTCCCGAGGCACCGGACCTGGCGCTGGTGGCTGTGGGTGCCACCCATGTGAACAGCGTGATAGAGCAGTGTGGCGAGCGAGGCATCCCTGTCGCGCTTGTGGTCGCTGCTGGTTACTCCGAGGCAGGGGAGGCGGGAGCCGTTGCGGAGGTGGAGCTGGTCAAGACTTCCAAGGACTGCGGCGTCACGCTCATCGGCCCAAATTGCATGGGTCTTCTCGCGACGCACAGCCGGCTCCACGCCGTTGGCTTCCTCGAGTTGACGCCGCAACCGGGGGGCCTGAGCATCATCTCCCAGTCTGGCAACATAGGCGTGCAGCTGGTCACCCGGGCCGAGCGTCGCCACGTCGGCATCGACAAGTACGTTACGGTCGGCAACCAGGCCTCTACCACCGCGATCGACGTGCTTGACGCCCTTGGGGACGACCCGGAGACCACGGCCGTACTCATCTACCTCGAAGAGATCGGCGACGGTCGCCGCTTCATCGATGTCCTGCGCCGCATCACGCGCAAGAAGCCCGTGGTGGTCTTGCCGGGCGGCATGACGGACTATGGGCGCCGAGCAGCCGCATCGCACACAGGCGCCATGGCGGGTTCCACCGACGTCTTCTTGGCTGCGACGCGGCAGACGGGCTGCCTCGTGCGAACGGGCCCTGACGAGAGCCTGGACTTGGCGCTGTGTCTTTCCGCGCTTCCGTTGCCGGCGGGCCGCCGAGTGGCCATCATGACGCTCGGCGGAGGATGGGGCGTGCTGGCAGCCGACGAGTTGGCCCGCAACGGCCTTGAGTTGGCCGCGCTCGAACCTACCATCCTCGCCGCGCTAGACGAACTCCTGCCCGGCTACTGGTGCCGAAGCAATCCCGTCGATCTTGTGGCGGCTGTCGGCCCCGACCTCGCTGCCAGCACATTGACGATGCTCTCTGAGAGCGAGGTCATCGACGCGGTAGTGGTGCTCGGCATCCTTCGCAGCCCGTCCACCGGCTGGACCTCGGACGACCCGGTGGCCGCTGGCGTACCGGGTGGACCCGGGCGCGGTGACTTCAACCCTGCAGAGGTCTCGTTTCTTGAGCGAGTGACAGAGCTCATAGCGAGTACGGGCAAGCCGATCATCAACGTTCCCCTCCGCCCAGTGGAAGCCGCGACCTTCCCGGGTGGTGCGCGATACGATCCAGTGATTCTCTACTCGCCGGTCGCCGCAGTGCGTGCCCTTGCGGCCATGGCCTGGTACGGCGAGTACGTCGCCGCGCAGGCAGATCTGACGCAACCATGAGGCGATAACTCGAATCGTCCATGAGAGGCTGTCGGCCGCGGACATCTTGGGAAGCCCGGGCAATGCCGAGCGCCGACGGAGCCCGCGCCGCCTTGCACATCTCGCGTCTGGGCTGCCCGAACTTTGCGTCTGTGGCCCAAGCGCTGGTTTCGTCCTCTACCACCACGGGAGAAGCCAAGGACTCTTCGCGAGTGCGATGCGGGCATGCGACCGTCGTCCTATCGTTGGGCGCGCATGGTTGGCGCAAGACGACAACCAGCTCACAAGGAGGAAGACGATGACGTTGGAGATTGTGATTGTCGCGGCTTGGGCGGTCGGGTTCATACTTCTCACGTTCGAAGTGGCTGGGGTGCGCCTCACTCCGGTGTCCGACAGCCGGAGGGTCAAGTGAGATCCGGCCACGAGAGCCAGACTGCCGTCATGGTCTGCGCGGCGCGAGCAGCTGCTCATGGCAGGATCGGAGTGGCCGCATTCTCCGACCCAACTGCACTCGCGCTGCTTCCACAGGACGCGCGACAGCGCGTCGAGCGATTTCGCTCGGGCGTGCCGCCGAGGAGCCTGCGTGAACGTGTCGGGAATGCGGTTCTCGAGGGACGGTCGCAGATGATGGTCGCCCGCACCGTTGCGATCGATGCGGCGATACGAACCGCGGCGTTTCCGCAGGTCGTGATTCTCGGCGCTGGGCTGGACGGGCGAGCGTGGCGAATGCCGGAACTCGCCGAGGTGACCGTGTTTGAGGTGGACCATCCCGCCTCGCAGCGCGAGAAGCAGGTGCGCGGCGCGACGTTGAGGCAGACGGCGCGCGACGTTCGTTTTGTGCCGGTCGACTTCACGTGCGACCGTCTAGAGGACGCGCTCGCGGCCGCCGGTCACGACCCCGCGCGCCAGACGACTTGGGTGTGGGAAGGGGTGGTCATGTATCTCGAGCGAGCCGACATCGAGGCGACGCTTCGGGTTGTTGAGGCACGTTCGGCGCCGGGAAGTCGCCTTGTTGTCATGTATCAGTCGCCATCCATCATCCGGCAGTTAGGCGGCTTCGTCCTTGGCTGGTTAGGCGAGCCGTTTCGGTCGTCGTTCACCGCCGATGCGATGCGTATGTTGCTCGCCGGGCGCGGTCTTGCCGTACTCCAGGATGACGACCTGGCGACAATCGCCACCGGAGTGTCCGCCGATTTCGCCGAAGGCGCGCGACTCCTGAAGGACGTGCGAATCGCGATCGCCGAAAGACGGTGAACAGGCGCGTCGACAACGGCTGCGAGCGCTATCCTGACTAGAGCGCCGCTAAGCACGACGCGTCAGGCGTCCGACGGGGGAGAAGATGCGCAGACTGGGTGTTCGACGAGGCGCTCCAACTCGCCTCTTCGGCAACGATGCGTGGTCAGATTCTTCGCACGCAGCTCGTCATGCTCATCCCGTGGCTCGTATCTCAAGGGTTCGAGATCGCCCTCGGTCTGATCTCGGTGTTCCGATCCGATGCCGTCCTCGGCTGGGTGATGGCGCGTCGGAGTTCGGTGGCTGTCCCGGCTGATCGAGCTCTCTGAGAGGTGGGTCGAGTACATGGCACCAGGTCCGATGGCCCAGTGGTTCATGCGCCGAGTGGTGCGCTCTAGGATGGCGTGGAAGGACGTTCTTGGCCAGGACGGTTTGTATGCGATCGTATGTGGTTCGGGCTCGCCCTTGGCCGATGCTCACCGCTCAGGTCCGTGCATCGCGGTCTCAGCTGGCGAGCACTTCTTCTTCGTGGACGCCGGCCAAGGCAGCACGAGGAACGCGCAGCTCATGCACCTACCGCTGGCGAAGACACAAGCGATCCTCCTGACCCACTTCCATTCGGACCACATCGCGAATCTCGGCGAGTTGATGCTCCAACGATGGGCGAGCGGTTCAAACGCCGAGCCAGTCGATGTGATCGGCCCTCAAGGTGTACAAGACGTGGTGGAGGGCTTCAACATGGCCTACCGGTCTGACGTGGAGTACCGTGCGGCTCATCACGGCCCCGACACTATGCCTCCGACAGGTGCAGGAGGGCGGGCGAAGCCGTTCGAGCTCTCGCCGGCGTCCGATGCTTCTGCGGTCGTGTTCGACCGAGACGGCGTCAAGATCACTGCCTTCCGAGTCGACCATCGTCCCGTCGAGCCGGCGGTCGGCTACCGCTTCGACTACAAGCGCCGCTCCTTGGTGATCAGCGGTGACACTTCGTACTCGGAGTCTGTTCTCGCGCAATCCAGCGGCGCCGATCTCCTCTTTCACGACGCGCTCAGTGCCTCACTGATACAGATGGTTGGGGACAATGCCGGCGTGACTGGTTCTCCCGCCGCGGCCAAGGTCATGCACGACATCCCGAGCTACCACGCCACGCCCGAGGACGCAGCGCGCATCGCGTCTGGTGCCGGGGTGAGGCAGCTGGTTCTGTACCACATCATTCCGCCCGTACCTCGGCAGATGGAGAAGCTATTTCTGGGCGATGCGAAGCGCTTCTATGGCGGGCCGCTGAGCGTGGCCAGGGACGGGATGTTGTTCTTCATGCCGCCCCAGTCTGCTCGGATTGAGACCAAGCGCCTGTTGCGGTAGTCGCCGACGAGTCTCTGCTGCTGCTGCTGCGATCATCACGGCGCGAGAACTGCATTGGTCGCCCGACGGGAATAACCCCGACATCGGCGGCACAAACTCGCGGCAGCTGGGAGTGGACCGAATCCCAGCATCTGGAGGATTACAGAGATGGAACGCCAGGGAGTCCACGCCTACCTTCTGTTGATCGACCCCGAATCGCTCGAGATCTTGTGGGCGAACGACAATGTCGAGGCGCGGGTCGCGGAGCGAGGCGGGGACTCGGCGGTTGGGATGCAAGTCGGCGACGTGATCCCCTTTGGAGACGCGCTCGGTATCCCGGCGCGGCTGCGGGAAGTCGCCGCAACCGGGAAGTCGTGCGAGCTGCACTCGAAGAACTTCTCGGTAGTGGGTGCCCAGACTAGGACCAGCGCCTCGATGTACCGGTTGCCGGCCGGCCAGCTACTGGTGGCATCCGAGTACACGGTCGACGGAGTGCCGAGCTAGCGCGTTGCTGTCGAACGCCGCCTTCGGTGAGCTCGGGTGCGAACCCCACGAGTGTCTCGGCGGGCTAGGTGGTCGGCGGCGCCCCACCGGTCGCGAACTCCAAGACGATCACTGCAGCGCCGGCTTGAGCCTGGCAGACGAGCGAGAGTAGCCGCACTGCCGCGTCCGCGCCACCCGTATCGCCCGTCAAGCCGAGCGCGAGCTTGGCCTCGGCAGCTACGGCGGGTTCGTCAAGCACAGAAACGCGACCGCTCAGCAGTGCCACGCGATCGCCCGGCAGCACGATTCGCATCGCCGTCTCTGCGTGCGCTCCGCGCGACCCAGCCACGGCCTCTACGGGAAGCGTCAGGGAGTCGCGACCCTGCCGGCTCAGGGTCATCAGCGCCACACTGCCGCCCATAGCCAGGCTCACCGCGCCAGCTATCGGGTCATACGTCGCTGCCGCTGCTGACATCCATGCCGCGTCTTGGTGCGAGCGCATGGAACCTTCGAGCATTCCGAGGACGTCTTCAGGCGGGCTACCATGCGTTGCCGCCGCACGCATCACGCCTCGTCCAGCGCGAACGGCCTCCTCGGCATCCCCTCCGGACGAAGTCGATGCTGCCCCAGCGACAAGCATGAAGCCTGCGCTCGGCACATCCATCACCTCTGCGAAGGCTGCTGACTCACGAGCGCGCCCTGGGCGCGTGACCGCGGTCCAGATGCGGGCGGTGGGTGGAACGGCCCAAGACGTGGCGAGGACCGCAGGCACGATCAGCCCGCGGGAGTTGGACGCGAACTCGCATTGCTCGGCGTCCTCGCACGGGCTCGCATCGTGCTCGACGACGCCTGGTGGCGTTCCCGGAGCGCACCGAAGGACCAGCGCCGCAACGTCGGCGAACAGCTGGATGTCGCTGCGAGTCTCGGCAGGGAAGGGCTGCGGTTCGGGCCATTCGAGGGTGAGCACTCCCATGGGACCCTCATGCGACCCGAGCGGAAGGATGGCGTACGCATGCGACCCGAAGCCGTTGCGCCACCGCCCCACGCCGTCGGCGCCTTCGCTGTCTCCCACGCCGTGCGGGTTGCCCACGAAGATCGGCTCGCCACCGAGAGCCGTGCGTGTCGCGTCGGTGTCGGTTCCGAGGGGCGTCGACATGTCTCGAATGAACTGGGAGAGTTGGCCGGCCGCGGCAATCGACTCGAGGTGTCGCTCGCGAGCTCCGTTTCGCACGACTCCGATGCTAGCGCCCGTCAGGCCGAGCCCCGCGACGGCGTGCGCGCAAATCGCCTCGGCCGCCGCCTGCTGGCCTCCGACCGTTCTGGCGATCTCAACGAGTACGGCGACGTTGTGCCGGGAATCACGGGCCCCTGTGTCCATGGACTCAGCATACCGCCCGTGTCCAACCGCGCTCGTACGCTTGCGGCAAGTGGGGGCGCCACGCTCGCCTGCGACGTACGAGAGTCGCGAGGTGGCTGGCGGTCTAGCTCGCCTGGCCGACGTGGGCGGAGAGCGAACTCGCGCTCGCACTCCGGGCCAGGATCTGGAGGAAGACGTCGACGATCCGGGGGTCGAACTGAGTGCCTGCGTTCCGTTCGAGCTCGCGCGCGGCCTGCTCAAGGCCAAGGGCACTGCGATAGGGCCGGTCGGAGGTCATGGCGTTGAACGCATCGGCGACGGAGATGATGCGCGCGCCCAGCGGGATGTCCTCGCCGGCCATGCCAGCCGGATAGCCGTGACCGTCGTAGTGCTCGTGATGGTAGAAGACGATAGGGACGACGTCTTCGAGGAAATCGAGCGAGCCGAGGATATTGGCTCCAATGCTTGGGTGCTGCTGCATGATCTCGCGCTCGCCGGCGTCCAGCGGGCCGGGCTTGTTCAGAATCGACCCGTCGATGCCGATCTTGCCGATGTCGTGAAGGATTGCCGCCTTGCGCAGCGTTTCCGTCTCGTGCTCGGTCAGACCCAGCCCCTCGGCGATCGCAATCGCGTGGTCGGTGACCCCGCTCGAGTGACCGAACGTGTAGGGGTCCTTCGCATCGACGGCCGCAGCCAGAGCCGTGATCGTGCCGAGGAAGTGACCCTCAAGGTCGCTGTAGACCCGCGCGTTGTCGATAGCCATCGCAAGCTGCCCGGCGAACGACGCGACAACGCTTAGGTTGGGCTGGCTGAACTGCGTGGCCGAGCTCGAGCGGTCGATGTTGAGTACGCCGATCATGCGGTCCTTCGCAATCAACGGAACGCTGAGTGCCGACTTCAGGCCCTGTTCCTTGAGCTCGCCGTCGAACGCCGTGCCGGCTCCGTCGATGAGCAACAGCGACTTGCGGTGCTGCGCCACCCAGCCGGAGATGCCCTCGCCGAGGCGAACCTGCGTGTCGGCGATGACCTTGTCCGAGAGGCCTTCGGCGGCCTCGATGGTCAGAATGCGCGAAGCTGAGTCGTAGAGCATGATCGAACCGCCATCGGCACCCGCGACGTAGATGACCTGCTGCAACGCGCGCCGAAGCAGCGCTTCGAGCTGAATGTCCTGCCCCAACACTGAGGCCAGTCGATTGAGCGCCGTGAGTTCTCGGACACGCTGGTTGCGCTGTTCGAAGAGCTCGGCGGTCTTCAGCGAGATGGAGATCTCGGGGGCGAGCAGTTCGAGGAAGCGTGCGTCCTGCGACGAGAACGCCTCGCCGGATCGCTTGCCGCCGAGCACCAGCACGGCTTCAACTCCCGAACTACTGGTCAGGGGCACAACTGCCGAGATCTGGCGCTCGGCCAGCATACGCGCCGTCTCTGTGGCGTCGTCGAGGTCCTCGGCGAGAATGGCATGGCCACCGCCGGAAATCGCCATGATGTCGGCCAGCCCCGGCTCGTCCGAGGCCAGCAAGACGCCGTGCACCGTGAGTCCGTCGGCTTCCGCAATGACGAGTGACGCGCGGTCGACCTTGAGCAGTTCATCCAGAACCCTCTGGACCGCCGCGAATATCTGCCCCGCGTCCACCGTGACCGCAAGTTCACCAGACAGCCGTGCCATCAGTGCTTGGCGGTCGTGGCGCTTTCGGTAGAAGAAGCGCTCCGTGGCGTTTTCGAGGCTCTGGCGAATCGGCTGAAACACGAAGACAAGGGCCAGACCGACGATGACGAAGGAGGCGTCGGCACTCAGACCCAGTCCGCTGGCCAACTCAGTCCGAGCGAACTGGGCGACGACCAGAAGCACGCCCATGAGGATGGCGACAAGCACCGCGTACAACACTCCACGGAACACGACGAGGCGCATGTCCATAAGCCGGTGCTTGATCATCGCGTACGCAGTGAATCCGAATAAGAACAGTGGGGTGTAGGTGTTCAGTATCGACAGCTGCCACGCACCTTCAAATGTCGGCAAGACGAGCCCTAGTACGACGCTGAAGACGGTGAACAGCCCGATGCCGAGCATCATGTACTTGAGTTGCGCGTGTTCTCTGCCCTGCGTTTGGCGAGTCTTGCGCACCAGCACCGCGATCAGCAGGCCGATTCCAACAATCAGCCACGCCGAGTAGACGAACATGCCCAGACCGGGGGTGATGCTTGTGCCCCAACTGAAAGACTGGACCGTGGCAACGACCAAAGGCGTTGTTGCCGTGACGATTGCAATGGCGCCGCCGACAGCCATGTATGCCAGCCATCCCCACGCTGGCGTGCGCTTCGATGATGGAAAGACGAGGGTGAAGTAGAGCAAACATCCACCCATTACGATCGCCATCGCCAAGTCGAGCCGGTTCAGCGTCAGCGCGACCGCCGAGAACTGCGGAAGATCCGAGAGGAACGCGAGCGTCAACCAAGCAATCGACGCCAAGACCGTGAGCGCGAACGCCCTGTTGGCCGGGCTTCGACGGTTGCGAAGATAGACGGCCAACGCCAATCCGACGTTGACCAGTCCAACGATGATCAGACTGATTGCGCGCGCATACTCCACGGCTGCTACCTAGCTTTGTTTGGCGGTCTTTGCCCTAGCCATCCGTTTATCGACCACAAATGCGGTTCGCTTGATGGTCAGGAGCGGCTGCGACCCGGGAATCTTGCAGATTCCGCCATCCGCTAGCGGCGAGCGCCGTTGAGCACGGGGCCGGTGCCGGGCATGTCGAACGCGATCGGGATGCAGCGTGAGCCGAGGTAGTCGACCGGCTCGGCCTCCATGAGCACCGGCAGTCCCAGACGCGTAAGCATGTGGTAGAGCGGTACGTCGGCGATGGCCAGCCATGCCTTGGCCGAGTGATCGGTCGCCCATGACCACATCAACTTGTTCAGGCCGAGGAAGATTCGCAGATCCTGAGAGCGCCCGTGTCGCCGTGTCGCCAGGCGCGAGACCTCGACGGTTTCACCAGAAGCAATCCCGAGACTCGAGAGGTCGAGGTATCGTGCGCCTGGGAGGTCCTCGCGCCAGCCAAGCAGTAGTCGAACGGTGCCGACCACCATACCGTCATCGTAGGCAAGGAAGTGAGTGGCGAGCGCGTCCGAAGCGTCGGTCTCGATGCCGCCCTCGCAGGCCTCCTCGTCGACCCAGGACTTCTCGAGGCAGTAGACCTCGTAGCGCAGCCGCTGTGCCTCTTGAATCTGCTCCGGCGTCTCGCAAACGATGAACTCCACGCGGCACGCTCCCTCTTGTTAGGCTGCAGCCGCTTTCACAGCGGTCGCAAACACGTTCTGGTCGGCAGAGGCCAGGCAGACCTCGAACCGACGCACTCCCTGCGAACGTTGTCGATCGAGCAGGCTCTCAAGCTCGCTTCGGTCAAGCGACCGATACGCCCCGGCGGCCTCCCGCCCATTGATCACGAAGTTGTTCAGCAACCATTGCGCCGCTCCGCCCGTGATGAGCGTCCACAAGGTGTCCAAGACGGTTCCTATCTGGCGATGCAGACCCCAGATATTGCGCAGCCGGCGGAAGTGGTCGGCGATCATGGGACTCACGCTGTAGCAGGGTAGCGGGCTGGAGATGACGAGCACGCCGTTTGGCTTGAGCACCCGCAGCAGCTCGCCGACGACGCCGTCGGGGTCGTCGAGCGCGTAGAGAACGTTGATCGTTACGATGCGGTCGAACGTCCCGTCCGCAAAAGGTAGCGCCCCGTTCAGGTCGCCTTCCGAGAACCGCACGTACCCCAGGTCGCGGCACTTACGGCGCGCAATCGAAAGCATTCCATCCGAGGCGTCCAGGGCGTCGATCTGAATCGCAGGCGGGTTCTTGCCCGAGATGAAGTGCTCGAAGTTCCCGGTACCGCATCCAGCGTCCAACACATGCATCCCGGGCTCGAGGCTGAGTGCCTCGTAGGCCTGCCACAGGAGTCCGCGGTACGGGATGAGGTGGTAGACGCTGTCGTAGACCCGGCTGTACAGGTCCCAGAAGCTGTCGCCTTTCGCGGCGACAGCGGTAGCGTTCTCCTGCATGCGCACTCCCTGCTACATCATTTGCTGCGACTCGTACTGCTGCGGTTACTGGTGCGGTCCGGAGGTGACCAGGGCGCATCAGCTATGAATCGTAATACTTTGTGACGAATATCACACATGCAAATGTAATTCGCTTCCAGCCGGAGCGCTCCTGCCGTACGTTCGGGGATGCGAAGTCGGTTGGTTTGCCGGACGGCGGCCTGCGGGACTTGAGTCCGCCGATCGACGGAGCCGAGCAACGCGAAGCCCCGACTCAAGGAGCGAACCGGGGCGGTTGGGGAGCTACCGAGGGCGCCGGCTGGACGCGCGCTCGGCGGGGGGTCTGGAGGCTGTGACCTGCTAGTACGAGGCGATCGCCCCGGCGCCGGCAGCCTCGGTGCCCACGGCGAAGCTCGGCTTGAGTGCCGGGTTCATCGTCTGCAAGACGCGAATCATGTCGGCTCGGGCGATGGCGACGCACCCCGCCGAGAGCCCGTTGTGATAGTCGGGCGGATCGAAGACGTGCAGGAATATCGCGGTGCCTCGGCCATGGACGACCTGGTTGGGCGGCGAGTTGTAGCCGGTCGACAGCGCGTACTCGTACTGGATGCGTACGTCGACAAGGTGTTCGCCACTGACGTGCCTCGAAGAGACCACCCACTGGTTGTACGTGTTGGCCTCGTCGCTCCACCAGACGTTCGTGGTGGTCTGCCGATACGGCATCGACGTGCCTGCGGGCGGCGACTTATGCCATCCCCACACCCATGCGCCCGGCCACCAGATGCCCGTCGGAGTCATGCGGCTTCCTTGCTTGCGTTTCGTTCCGTCGACGAGCCCGTACGTGCCGAAACGGGCGGGGGCAGACAGCACCTGCTTCCAAGTGCCATTGGCGAGGTTGAAGATTCGGAGGGTTCCGTAGGTAGCCCCGAGCTTCGAGCCCGTTGCGACGATGAGCTGCTTGGAGCCTGGTAGCACACTCGCCATCCCCAGCGGCAGTACGACTGGCGCCGGCGCCTTGACCGCGACTCTCTTCGCGACCTTCTTCGGGGGCTTCTTTACTGCGAGCGGGGCGCTCTTGCTCACAACCGGGACCGCCACGCGCGTGCTTGTCGCCTCGGCAGTGGCGCTCGCCGCTACAGCCTTCACGACTGACGTGACTGCCCGCTCGGTACTTGATGACGCAGGTGTGGTTGCTGATGGCCGAGGAAAGGTGCCTATGAGTACCGCGACCACTGCGATCGCAAGCGCCGCAGCCCCGACCGCACCGGCCAGCGCGAGCGCCCGCTTGCGGGCAGCGGCGGCGTCGGTCGAGCGTCGCATCTGGATGGGCTTCTTCTCGGACACCTAGCTCCTCTGCTAAAGATCTTGCTCCACGGGTCGATGCAAGCATCGCGCCGAATCGGCGAAACCCGCTGTCGCTGCGACTCTACAGCGCTATCCTAGTCCACAGAGTCGCAACTTCAGACGGGGGAGGGCACCAGGTGCCAGAGGTCGTGCTTCGCTGGCTCGACACGGCAGGGGCGCTGCAGACGGCATCGAGTGTCTCGAAGGCCGACCTCGACGCCGCCTTCTCTCAGGGTGCCACGTGGCTTTGGGCCGATATCGCCGATCCCACTGACGACGCCTTGCAAGCGCTCAGCGAGCGCTTCGCGTTTCATCCGCTCGCGATCGAAGACACGGCCCACCAGCAGCATCGAGCCAAGCTCGATCAGTATCCCAACGGCCTGTTTCTCGTGTGGTTGACCCCCGAGCACCCTCGTGGCGATGGAGTCGTCGTCAGCGAGCTGGATGTGTTCGTTGGAAGCGAGTACTTGGTAACGGTGCACAAGGGCCCCAACAAAGGCGTTGACTCTGCGGCCGAGGACGGTGCTCAGGCGATGGCGACGGGTCCCGCATGGGTGCTGCACAAGATCATCGACCTCCTGGTCGACTCGACGCTCCCGCTGGTCGACAAGGTGGGTGAGCGGCTTGACTCGATTGAAGACACGATGTTGGGAAACCCGCGACAAGAGGACCTGATCTCGCTGCACCGTGTGCGAAGGCAGCTCGTTCGGCTGCATCGGATCATCGCCCCCGAGCGCGACATGTTGCGCGGGCTCGCCCGAGAGAGCGGTGTGATCAGCGCTGACGCCTACACGTACTTCCAAGACGTCGGCGACCACATCTCGCGGGCGCTCGACTCCGTCGAGACCTACCAGGACGTGGCCGCTTCGGTCATGGACGTCTACCTCTCGGCGCAGAGCAATCGAATGAACGAGATCATGAAGCAGCTCACCGTCGTCGCGACGATCTTCATGCCGCTGACGCTCATCTCGGGTATCTACGGGATGAATCTCGTCAAAGGCATGTGGCCGTCGCCTTTGGGAGACTCTTCGTTTCTCTTGGTCATGGTGTGCATGACCCTCATCGCGGTGGTCATGGCGCTCTACTTCAGAAAGAAGCAGTGGTGGTAGAGGAGCGCGGGCCAGAACCTGAAGCGGTACGGGGTCAAGACCGACCCCAGGATCGCTCGCGCGATATCTACACGATCGCCAACACTGTGACCCTGCTGCGGCTGATGTTGATACCGTTCTTTTTCACGGTGCTTATTCGAGGCCGACACAACCTCGGCGCGTTCATTCTGTTCGCGATCGCCGCTTCGACAGACTGGCTCGATGGCCAGATTGCGCGGCGAACGGGAACGGTCACGGCGCTCGGACAAGCCATCGACCCGCTGGTAGACCGTCTGCTGATCGCCGCCGGGGTGTTTGGCCTGTGGCTCGTGGGTCGTCTTCCGGGTTGGATCGTGTTCGTGCTCTTGGCCCGTGACGTCTACCTGGGCTACGGCGCGTGGCGGCTCGAGCAGCTCTACGGCCGTCGCCTGCACGTGACCTACGTTGGCAAGATCACCACGGCGCTTCTTCTCGTCGGCTTTGCGGATCTCATCCTTGCATGGCCGATGATTCGGGGCGCGGGTCTGATTGACAGCAGATTCTTGCCGGGGCTCGGTTCGCAACCCGCGCCGTTGGGAATCTGGTTCGTCTACGCTGGGATGTGCTTCTCGATCGCTGCCGCGATCCAGTACTCGTTTACTTACCTGCGCACCGCACGTGAGGCGCGCGAGGAGCTTGCTACCACCGAATAGACGGCGTTCCCGTTTGTCGGGACGCACCGACGCGACTACAAGGAGGCACGCGATGAAGGCCGTGATCATGGCAGGCGGGGAGGGTTCGCGACTGCGTCCGCTGACGTCGTTGCGACCCAAGCCGATGGTTCCGATCGTCAACCAGCCCGTGATGGAACACATCGTCGGGCTGGTCAAGCACCACGGCATCGACCAGATTGTGGCAACGCTGGCGTTCATGCCGGCGGTCATTCAGGACTACTTCGGTGCTGGTGAAGAGTGGGGCGTCGAGATCGAGTACGCCGTCGAGGAGACGCCACTGGGCACAGCCGGCTCGATCAAGAATGCGGCGCATCTGCTCGCGGGCGACGAGCCTTTCGTCGTCATCTCGGGCGACGCCATCACCGACATCAACCTCACGGAAATCGTCGCGTTTCACAAGGAGCGCGGTGCAGCGGTCACAATCGCGCTCAAGCGGGTACCCGACCCGCTGGACTTCGGCGTCGTCATCACCGCCGAGGACGGCCGCATCGAGCGCTTCTTGGAGAAGCCCACGTGGGGTCAGGTGTTCTCGGACACCATCAACACCGGCATCTACGTGGTCGAGCCATGGGTACTCGACTACATTCCCGCCGATGCGTCGTTCGACTTCTCGGCGGACCTGTTCCCCAAGCTCATGGAGGATGGGCACGCGCTCTACGGGCTGGCGGTCGACGGCTACTGGTGTGACGTGGGCAGCCGTGAGAGCTACATGGAGGTCCATCGCGACATCCTCGACGGCAAGTCCAAGTCGTTCGTCCCGGGTGTGCATGCGCGCGAGGGCCTCTGGGTCTCCGAGAGCGCCAAGATAGACGGCACCGCTAAGTTGGGCAAAGGCGTGGTCATCGGCGAGAACGTGACCGTGCGTGCAGGTGCCGTGATCGGCGACTACGTGGTCATTGACGACAACTGCGTCGTGGGGCAAGACGTGCATCTGACCCACTCCGTGGTGTGGAGCGACACGTTTATCGGCAAGAACGCGAACGTGTCGGGGGCTGTGTTGTGCCGTCACGTCGACATTCGGGGCGGCGCATCGGTTGCGGTGGGCGCGGTGATCGGTGACGAGTCGGTCGTGGGACAGGGCGCGCACGTGGGCACGGACGTGCAGGTCTTCCCGTACAAGCGCATCGAGTCTCAGGCGATGGTGAACTCGTCGCTCATCTGGGAGTCGACCGGAGTCCGCTCGTTGTTTGGCGACGCTGGCGTGCAGGGACTTGTGGGTGTCGACATAACCCCGGAACTCGCGCTCAAAGTCGCCGAGGCGTACGGCACGATGCTGCCCAAGGGCGGACATGTGGTGGTTACCCGGGACTCGACCCGCGCCGCGCGCATGGTCAAGCGCGCCATGATCGCCGGCCTCAACGCTGCCGGCATCAACGTGCGCGACCTGCGCGTGGGCTCGCCTGCGGTAAGCCGCTTCACGACGCAGAAGACGCGCTGCGTGGGCGGCATCCACATCTCGGGATCGATGCGCGAGGCGCAGTCGCTCGAGATCCGCTTCTTCGACAAGAATGGATTGGACGTCGGCCCATGGGAACAGAAGAAGATTGAGCGGCTGTACTTCCGCCAGGAGTTCCGGCGCGCGTTCTTCGACGAGATCGGCGACATCATCTACCCGCCGCGCCCGCTGGAGTACTACGGTGCCGCGCTGAACGACGCCATGGAGGAAGCCGGCCTGATGGGCGAGTGGCGCAAGGTCGTGGCGGACATGGCCGGCGGCCCGGCAACGTTCATCCTTCCGCAGGTTGCCCACGGCTGGAACATCAACCTGATCGCGCTGAACGGAGTGATCGACTCGGAGGCAGCTTCTGCACCCTCCGAGGTGCCCGAGGACGAGGCGATCAGCAACCTGACACGAACCGTCGAGATGTTCGGCGCGGACCTCGGCGTCATGTTCGACTGGGGTGCCGAGCGCATCCGCATGCTGACGGGTTCGGGTCACCTGCTCGACCCGGACACTGAACTCCACGCGATGGTCGACCTGTGGTGCCGCACACGCGACGTCGAAGGCGCCATAGCGGTGCCGCTCTCGGCGTCCCACGCGGTCGAGCAGATCGCCGCACGCTACGGGCACGAAGTCGTGCGACCGGGACGGTCCCGTCGCGCGTTGGCCGCGGCGGTGCTGGATGGGCGCGCCGTGTTCGCCGGCTCGGAGAGTGGCGGATTCATCTTCGGCGACTTCTTCCCGACGTACGACGGCGTGCTCTCGACCGGCATGGCCGTCCGGATGCTCTCGAAACTGGGGGTCACCCTCGACGAGGTCGTGGCCGAACTCCCGGAGTTCCACAAGGCACACCACACTGTCCGATGCCCCGCCGAGCGCAAGGGCGCCGTCATGCGCGCGGTCACCGAGCGTGCCGCTGGAATGAACTCGCAGCTCGATGAGGGTGTTCGGGTGCTGTACTCCGACGGATGGGCGCTCGTGCTTCCGCACTCCAGCGAGCCGCAGGTACAGGTCTGGGCCGAGGCGGCCACCGACCAAGCAGCCAGCGCGCGTGCAGAGCAGTGGGCGAGGGTCGTGACCGATGCGATCACGCAGCACTAGCGTGCCGCGGAGCCGCGAAGTGGGCATTTGAGAGTGATAAACTGTTGTATTGATTCCTCGGGCGATGCTTGCGCGATGGAGTGGTTCTCGGCAAGGATGGTCTGACGCTTGCTCCCGGTATCCCAGAGTTTACGGTCGACTGGGAGCATCGGCATGGCGGTAACGGCACGCCCACGGCAGGCATGCCGGAGGGTTTGTCGGCGCTAGTATTTGCACATCCAGCACGTCACGCCCGGTTCGCCACGCGAGTGTGGCGAGACCCTCCGGCTGTGGCAGTCATACCAAGGAGATACGAAGCGCGTGGCTCAGGAGCCCAACGAGTACCTTCCATCACCGCGTCCACGACCGACCGATCGTCGTGGACGTCGCGTGTCCACCAGGCCGAAATCCAACGCGAGCCGCATCGCGCTACTCGTGGTTGCTGGCGTGGTGGCGCTGCTCGTATTGGCGGTCGCGGTCGACGCAATCGCGAGCGTCGGGCGCATCCATCCCGGCGTTTCGATCGCTGGCGTCAATGTGGGCGGGAAGACGGTGCCCGAGGCGGTTGCGCTGCTCAAAACAGAGCTGCCCTCCAAGGCGGCCGTCCCCGTCACCATCAAGAACGGCCCGAAAGTCTGGACGGTTACCGCGGCAGACGTTGGGGCCACGTTCGACTACGGCGACCTCGTGGACAATGCAATGGCGATCGGTCGCAGCGACGGGTTCTTCGCCTCACTCGGCCAGCGCGTTCACGCGTGGTTCGCCGGTGACAAGTTGCCGGCGCCCGCAACAGCCGACCGCGCCAAGCTCGACGCGGCGCTGACGAGGGTCACGGACGCCATCGACGTTGCCCCCC
Source organism: Coriobacteriia bacterium (assembly GCA_031292615.1). Taxonomy (NCBI): domain Bacteria; kingdom Bacillati; phylum Actinomycetota; class Coriobacteriia; species Coriobacteriia bacterium. The sequence continues at coordinate 39,183 of JARLGT010000013.1, forward strand.
GCGACGCCGACATCGTCGTCTCAGGCTCGGCGGTCACGGTCAAGCCGTCTGCCACGGGCATCGCGGTCGATCGTGCTCTGCTCGAGAGCGACGTCCTAGGCGCCTTCGCTTCGGATGCCCGCGCCGTCGCCGTGCGTGCCTCGACCGCTCAGCCGCGCATCACCGATGCCGAAGCCGAGCAGGCCAAGGCGGTCGTTGAGAAGATGCTCTCCGCACCCGTGACGATCACGTATGCGACCAAGTCGTGGCCGCTGTCAGTGAACGAACTCGCCAAGATGATCTCGGCACCGGCGGTTGAAACGAGTGGATCGGGCGGATGGGTGCTCGACCCGCAGGTCGCCGCCGCCGACGCATCCAAGACCATCGTCGCCAAGGTGGGAGCGGCACTAGGCAATCCGCCCAAGAACGCGCAGTTCAAGACCGCCGGTGGCAAGGTTACCATCGTCCCGTCGAAGGACGGCATGGGCCCCGATGTGGTCGATTTCGCCACAAACCTCACAGCGATGCTCAAGAAGGGTTCGCCAAACAGGACGGTGGCGTTGCGCTCGACGATCACCCCGGCCAGCTTCACGACCGAAGAGGCCCGCGCGATGGGCATCGACGACCGGATCTCAACGTTCTCCACCAGCTACGATGGCAGCCAAGCGGCGCGGACCAACAACATCCATACGCTTGGATCGGCGCTCGATGGCAAGCTGGTTGCCCCGGGTGCCACCTTCTCCTTCAATGGATACGTGGGCGAGCGGACGGCGGCGAAGGGGTACCAGGAAGCCAATGCGATTGTGAAAGGCAAGCTCGTTCAGCAGCTTGGCGGGGGGATTTGTCAGGTAGGCACGACGCTGTTCAACACGGTGTTCTTCTCGGGAATGCCTGTTATCGAGCGCGAGAACCACTCCTTCTACATCTCGCACTACCCACAAGGCCGCGATGCGACGGTCTCATGGGGCGGCCCGGACTTGAAGTGGAAGAACACGACGTCATCGTGGATGCTGATCTCTGTGTCGTACACAAGTGATTCGATCACTATCTCGCTCTACGGCACCAACCCCGGTTACGATGTGAGCTACACGACAGGCAACTTCACCAACGTGGCGCCGTTCCCGACGCAGGAGGTCAAAGACCCGACGTTGGCCGCCGGAGTGAAGGTGGTTCAAGATCCGGGCGAGAACGGTATGACGTGCGTCGTGACGCGGACGGTGAAGAAGGGCTCGACCGTCGTACGGACCGATACGTTCCGTTCGGTGTACAAGCCCAAGATCCAGGTCGTGCAAGTGGGAACAGCCGGCAAACCGTCGAAGACGACGACTCCGACGGCGACAAAGGGGTAGCGCGCCGCTTCGTGCCCTAGGGCTCATCGGCGCCAGCGTGAGAGGGGTGAGCGCCGTGTTCCAGCCCGAGTTGGAGTCGATGCCGCGAGGGGAGCTTGAGAAGCTTCAGCTCGCGCGGACCAAGGACGTGCTGCAGCGTGTGTACGCCAACGTCCCGCTCTACAAGCGCAAGTTCGACGAGGCGGGATTCGACCCCTCGACGTTTGAGTCCCTCGACGACTTGGTCCGCGTGCCGTTTACGGTCAAGGACGACATGCGCTCGGCGTACCCCTACGGGATGTTCGCCGCGCCCATGCGCGATATCGTGCGAGTGCACTCTTCTTCCGGCACAACCGGCCAGATCACCGTAGTCGGCTACACGCGGGGCGACATCGATCGCTGGGCCGATCTGATGGCGCGCACGTACGCATCGGGCGGGACGACGCCGGATGACGTGGTGCAAGTGGCCTATGGCTACGGCCTGTTCACCGGCGGCCTGGGCGCGCACTACGGCGCCGAGCGGCTCGGCGCGCTCACTATCCCCGTTTCGGGCGGCAACACCAAGCGGCAGGTCCAGATCCTGAAGGACTTCGGCGTGACGGTACTGGCGTGCACGCCGAGCTATGCGCTCTTGATCGCCGAGACTGCCATGGAGATGGGTATCGACCCGCGCGACCTGCCCATTCGCGTCGGAGTCTTTGGCGCCGAGCCGTGGAGCGAGTCGATGCGTCACCAGATCGAGCATGCGATGGGCATCAAGGCGATCGACATCTACGGTCTGTCGGAGGTCATGGGTCCGGGCGTGGCAGCCGAGTGCGTCCACCAGAACGGGCTGCACGTCTTCGAGGATCACTTCCTCATCGAGATCGTCGACCCCGAGACTTTCGAGCGTATGCCCGACGGCGAGTACGGCGAGGTCGTCTTCACGACGCTTACCAAAGAAGGCATCCCCATCATTCGCTACCGGACGCGCGATCTGTCGCGCATCATTCCCGAGCCCTGCACCTGCGGGCGCACGTTTCGCCGCATGGAGCGGATCGGCGGTCGCTCCGACGACATGCTGATCATTCGCGGAGTCAACGTCTTTCCGAGTCAGATCGAGCAGGTGCTCGGCACGATTCCTGGGGTCGCGCCGCACTATCTTGTCGTGCTGAGCAAGCGCGGATCGCTCGATCACGTACAGGTGCAAGTGGAGGTCGCTCCCGAGTTCAGGATCGACGAGGTTCGCGAGCTGGAGCGCTTGCAGAAGCGGGTCAGGGCCGAGATCGAGTCGGCGCTCGCGGTATCCATCGAGGTCAAACTGGTCGAACCCAAGACGATCGCCCGCAGCGAAGGCAAGGCCAAGCGAGTGCTTGACCTTCGCGCCGAGCATGGAGGTGCGAAGTAGCCATGATCGATCAGGTCTCGGTATTCCTCGAGAACAAGATGGGACGGCTCGCCGAGCTGTGCCGCGCTCTGGGCAACGCCGGAATCGACATGCATGCGCTCATGGTGGCGGACACAGAAGAGTTCGGCGTTGTCCGCATCATCTGTGACACGCCGATCGCCGCTAAGGACCTGCTCGACTCCGAGGGGTTCTCGGCGAGTGTGACTTCGGTGCTGGCAGTTGAGATTCCGGATCGGCCGGGTGGGCTCGCAGACGTGCTCGAGGCTCTGCAGGCTCAAGGAATCAGCGTCGAGTACGCCTACTGCTTCGTGGAGCCTTCCGGCGCCGCTGCGGTCGACATCTTCAAAGTCGATGCGCCGGGCGCCGATAGCGCGCTCATCGCGGCAGGGTTCAGGGCGCTGTCGCCCGCCGAGCTGTACTCGCCCGACAAGAGCTGATCGATCGCGGCGTCCGCATCGTCCACGGTGTCGCCGAGCCGCGCCGCGAGCTCGGCGAGCGCCGCCGCATCCTCGAGCGAGCTGAGGCATGTTGCAGCCACTGACTCGTCGAGAGCCCCGAGCAGGTCGCAGATGCCGGCGGTGAGCCGACCGGCCACGATAACGCCGCCTTCGTAGGGCGTGTGCGGCAGCAGGATGAAGAAGCGTCCGTCGTCGAGGCGCGCGACTTCGTCGACCATCCGCAGGTCGCTGCGCAGTTGGTTGGCGACCGAGCGCACGATCGTGCGCGTCCTCTGCGGACCGAGGTCTGCGGTCACTGACGGTGCAAGCGAAACGAGCACGAGCGCGAACTGCGTTCCGTAACGCTCGTGTCCGATGATCGCCCGATTCAGCGCATGCGATGCGTGACGCTCGTTGAAGACCTGGCTCCACTCGTCGTAGTCGGTGGATTTGCCGAAGCGGGCCAGCGCGTAACGCAACCGCCCGCATGCCTCTCCGCCTACGATGCCCACGAGCCCGTAGGCGGCGATGCGGGCGACTATCAGAAGTAGATCGGTGCTGGTCAGGCCCTTGGTCGCGATCAGCTCGGGAACACTCATGAGCGTGTAGATCGCCGAGGCAACCACCGCAGCGATGAAGCCCCCGCGCCTGCCGAAGTGGACGGCGGTACCCAAGACCGCGAGCAGCATGATCTGAGCCGACACCTCCCTGAGGGTCAGCCCACCGTCGTGAGCGCTAAAGAGCAAGGCGGCGACAATGAACACGGCGCCAACCCCGAGCGCGAGCATCTCGAACCGCGAGTACCTCATGGTTTCTCCGTGTAGCTCGTGGTCCGGGGTACCCTGAAGGCCCCGGCACCGTAGTACACTGCCTCGGCAGAACCTGAGACGGCAGCACGCCCGAACAACTCGGCGTGTGACTCGTCGTCAACGCGATGTGCAACACACGCGGCGTCGATGTTCGACCACGCAGAAAAGGACTCCGTACACGACATGTGCGCACCATTTGCTGTGAAGAGCCGCATGGACGACAGATCCCCCTGTACCGAGAGAGACCCATCGGGAAAGCGGTCTCACGCGCTTTGTATCGGCAGGGAGTCAAGCGGTGATAAGCGATTCTCTCGGCGCTGGATTGCCTCGGCGCTGTTGCTCGTTGCTCTCGTAGACGGGCTTGTCGCGCCCGCATTTACCGTCGCCGCGCCATCGCCGAGCGATCTGGTGGACGGCTCTACCGCGGCCAAGCGCCACGTCGACCTCGCGGCAATGCCCGACGTCACCATGGCCGAGGGTGCGCTCGTCGATGGCGATGGGCGCACTCTGTGGGCCCGCACTCCGGCCGTGCGCCGTCCGATGGCCAGCATCACGAAGATCATGACCGCCGTAGTCGCGCTCGAGCACTCAAACCTCAACGACGTCGTCACGGTTCCACGCGAGGCGGTCGTGGTAGGGCAGTCCTCGGCAAACCTGGTAGCCGGCGAGCAACTCACGATGCGCGAGATGCTCGAGGCGCTGCTGGTCAAGTCGGGCAACGACGCCGCCGTGGCCATCGCAATCCATGTTGGTGGCACCGAGGCCGGTTTCGTGCAGATGATGAACGCCAAGGCCCAAGCGCTAGGGCTGGCAAACACTCACTACGCCAACCCCCACGGGCTCGATGCCCCGGGGCACTACACGACGGCGAACGACTTGGGCGTCTTGGCCCGCTACGCGATGAGTAAGCCCGCGTTTCGGGACATCGTCCGCCAGTCGTCGGTGACTATCGGGCAGGGCAAGCACAAAGAGACGTTGGCCTCTACCGACCTTCTGCTCAGCACGTACCAAGGTGCGATGGGGGTCAAGACAGGCAACACGAACGGCGCAGGCTACTCGGTCGTGTCGGCGGCTCAGCGCGGTGGTGTCACGCTCTACGCGATCGTGATGGGCACGAAGTCGGATCGTGACCGGTTCACCCAAGCCAAGGCGTTGCTGGACTGGGGCTTTGCGCACTACAGGCCACTTGGGCTCGGAACCAAGGGCACGGTCGTCGCCGAGGCGCCGGTGTCGAGCTACCTGGACGTGACGGTGCCGGTGGCGTTCTCGGCTGACACTACCGCGGCGGTTCTCGACTTGGAGGGTACGGTCAGGCGTACGATCACCGTTTCACCGGTGCCCGCTCCTGTCGATAGGGGGCAACAAGTCGGAGTGGCGACCTTCAAGCAGGGCGGTAAGGTAATCGCCACGGTACCGCTCGTGTCGACGACCAGGGTCGGACGCCCCAATCCGTTCGAGGCGGTCTGGATAGCCACGGTCCGTCTCTGGCAGAGAATCTTCGGCTGAGGCTCGGAACCGTTGGCTTGTCGGCCCCGCGGCGCTCCTGCGGCCTGCGGGTGCGGTATCTTACTCGGTGCACGTCTCGGATCCGACACAATTCGACAAGAGGTGGCGTCCCTTTATGTCAGACGACCTGAAGCGCACATCGCTCTTTGAAGAGCACGCCGCGCTCGGCGCGCGAATGGTGCCGTTCGCAGGCTGGGAGATGCCGGTGCAGTATGCCGGCATCATCGAGGAGCATCGCGCAGTACGTCGCTCGGCGGGCGTATTCGACGTCGGGCACATGGCCGAGTTCCGCGTCTTTGGCTTCGGCGCGTTCGACTTCCTGCAGCGTATGCTCACCAACGACCTGCACAGGATCGCCGAGCTGGGCCAAGCCCAGTACACGCTGATGCTCGACGACGAGGGCCACATCATCGACGACCTGATCGTCTATCACACGGGTGATCTTGAGTACATGATCATCGCCAACGCCGGCAACCACGAAGCCGACTTCGAGTGGCTCTCCAGCCACGCGCCGGAAGACCTCGAGCTGGTTGACGAGTCCGAGCGCACCGCACTCATCGCGCTGCAGGGCCCCGAGGCGCTGCGAATCGTCGGCGAACTGGCGGGCCAGGGATGGGTTGCGCCCGAGCGCTTCACGATCGCCGAGGCGATGCTGGACTCGATTCCGGCGCTCGTGGCGCGCACGGGCTACACCGGCGAGGACGGCGTGGAGATCGTCGTGGGTGCCGGTCAGGCGTCCGCGCTGTGGCGCGCGCTGCTGTCCTTCGCCGAGGTCACGCCCGCGGGATTGGGGGCTCGTGACACGCTGCGCCTCGAGATGGGCTATCCGCTGTTCGGCAGCGACATGGACCGCACCAACGACCCCATCTCGGCGGGACTGGGCTGGGTCGTGCCGAAGGCCAAGACCGGCTATATCGGCGCCGATGCCATCGCCTCGATCCGCGAGACCGGGCCGGCGCGCAAGCTCGTTGGGCTGACGGTCGAAGGCGGTATTCCTCGGCATGGCTACGCCGTGTTGCACGAGGGCGTCGTGGTGGGTAAGGTAGCGAGCGGCAGCTTCTCCCCAACGCTTGAGATCGGCATAGCGACCGCGTACGTTCCGGTCGAACTCGCAGCCCCGGGTACCCGGTTCGAGATCGAGATTCGCAAGAAGACCGTTCCTGCGACCGTGGTGAAGCCGCCGTTCGTGTCACAGACGTCGCTGTCCGCATAGAGAGCCCTTTGGGCGCTTGAGCACCGTATTCGAGAGGAGCGCAGGAGAGAAATGGCACACCCTACCGATCGTTCGTACTCCAAGGATCACGAGTGGGTGCTCGTCGACGGCGACGTCGCGACCATCGGCATCTCTGATTTCGCCCAAGACCAGCTCGGCGAGGTCGTCTACGTCGACATGCCCGCCGAGGGTGACGTACTGACCGCGGGCGACTCGTTTGGCGAGATCGAGTCGGTCAAGTCCGTCTCCGAGCTCATCGCGCCCGTCTCCGGCGAGATCATCGAGGTCAACGAATCTCTGGGTGACTCACCCGAGACCGTGAACGCCGACGCGCACGGCGCCGGCTGGATGGTCAAGGTCCGCTTCACCGACGAGAGCGAGCTCGACGCCCTGCTTTCCGGCGAGGACTACGACGCCTTCATCACCGAGGCTTAAGCCTCATGCGCTATATACCAGTCACGTGCGAGCAGCGCGAAGCCATGCTTCGCGCTGTTGGCGTCTCTTCGGTCGACGACCTTTTCGACGTCATCCCTGAGGCGGTCCACCTTACCGAGCCGCTGGGTCTACCCGAAGCGATGGGCGAGATCGAGCTCGCGGCTCACCTGACGCAGCTTTCCACGATCAACGCGCCCGCGACCGAGCTCGTCAGCTTCCTTGGCGCCGGGACGTACGACCACTACATCCCGAGCGTTGTGAACCACGTGCTGTCCAAGCCCGAGTTCTTCACCGCCTACACGCCGTACCAGCCCGAGGTCAGCCAAGGCACGCTGCAGGCCATCTACGAGTACCAGTCGATGATCTGCGGCCTGACCGGCATGGACGTGGCCAACGCGTCAATGTACGACGGCGCGACCGCGCTCGTCGAGGCGGCGCTCATGGCCGCACGCGTCACGAAGCGCCACCGCATCGTCTGCGCGCCGACGATGCACCCCGAGTGGCAGCACGCGCTGGCCACGTACGCCGAGGCGGGCGTTATCGAACTCTCGACGTTCGCGCCAGTCGGCAACGACGGCCTGACCGGGCTGGCCGGTGACGACGGACTCGCGTCGCTGCTTGAGGGTGGCGACGTCGCGGCGGTACTCGTCTCCTGCCCGAACTTCTTTGGCAACCTCGAGGACCTCGACGCAATCGCGCGCCTTGCTCACGACGCCGGCGCGCTGCTGGTCGTCGCGAGCAATCCGATTCTTCTCGGCATCATGGAGCCACCGAGCACGTATGGCGCCGATATCGTGGTGGGCGAAGGGCAGCCGCTCGGCAACACCATGTCGTATGGAGGACCGGGCCTCGGCTTCTTCTCGTGCCGCATGGCGCACATTCGCCAGATGCCGGGCCGCGTCGTGGGTCGCACCACGGACACCGACGGCAACACCGCCTTCGTGCTGACGCTTTCCACTCGCGAGCAGCACATTCGCCGCGAGAAGGCGACCAGTAACATCTGTAGCAACCACGCGCTCAACGCGCTCGCCGCAGGGGTCTACCTCTCAGCCGTGGGGCAAGAGGGGCTCGCCGGCATCGCGCGTGCGTGTGTCGCCAAGGCGCATTACCTGCGCGAGAAGCTGCTTGCGACCGGTCGCTTCACCGCTCCGTGGGAGACGCCGTTCGGTTACGAGTTCGCGCTCGCCTACAAAGGCGACGTCGCCGAGATGCAAGACGCGATGTTGGGTGCGGGGTATCTGGCCGGCGCAAGCGTGGCAGACGTCGAGAGCGAGTGGCCCACCGGCATCGACACGACACTAGCCGACAAGCTCGTGCTCTTCGCCGTGACAGAGAAGCGCACACGTGAAGAACTCGACGCGTTCTCCGAGGAGGTGGCGTCCCTGTGACTGAGAGTCTGGACAACACACCCGCCATCGCTCCGGTTCGCGGACCACGCTCGCTGATCTTCGAACTCGGCTCGCCAGAGTCCCGCTGCACCGAGCCGCCAGCAATCGACGTGCCGCTGGCCCCCATCGACTCGCTGCTGGGTGGTCGCGCACGCACGAGCGCGCCGACGCTGCCCAACGTCACCGAACTCGAAATCATGCGCCACTACGCGCACCTGGCGACGATGAACTTCGGAGTCGACTCGGGTATGTATCCGCTCGGCTCATGCACGATGAAGTACAACCCGCGCATCAACGAGGACGCGTGCCGACTCCCGGGCCTTGCGGGCATTCACCCGTATCAGCCCGAAGAGACGGTTCAGGGCGCTCTGGAGTTGATGGTCGGCTTGGCCGACGCTTTGGGCGAGATCTCCGGGTTGCCGGGAGTGACCCTCCAGCCCGCCGCCGGCGCCCATGGTGAACTCACGGCGCTGATGGTCTTCCGAGCAGCCCACACGGCTCGCGGCGATGCACGCAAGAAGGTCATCGTTCCGGACACCGCGCACGGTACCAACCCGGCATCGGTGACCATGTGCGGTTGGGAGACGGTCACCATCCCGAGCGACGAGCGCGGGTTGGTTGACGTCGAGGCGCTTCGCGCCGCACTTGACGCCGACGTTGCTGCGTTCATGCTGACCAATCCCAACACGGTCGGTCTGTTCGACCCGCAGATCCTCGAGATCACTGAGGCCGTTCACGCTGTGGGCGCGTTTGCGTACTGCGACGGCGCCAACATGAACGCGATCCTGGGCAAGGCGCGTCCGGGCGACATGGGCTTTGACGCGCTGCACATCAACCTGCACAAGACGTTCTCCACGCCGCACGGCGGGGGCGGCCCAGGTGCCGGTCCGGTGTGCGTGACCGCGGATCTGGCGCCGTTCCTGCCCGGACCCCTCCCCGTGGCCTTCGAGGCCGGGGGCTTCGGTTTGGGCTGGCCCGAGTACTCGATAGGCCGCATCAAAGCTGGCTACGGCAACTTCGGCGTGATGGTTCGCGCCTACGCCTACGTACGCGCTCTCGGAGGCCCGGGACTCACCGAGGTCGCCGAGCAAGCGGTGCTCTCGGCGAACTACCTCAAGTCGCGACTCGAGTGTGCGTTCGAGGTGCCGTACGGCCCTCGTTGCATGCACGAGTTCGTCATGTCCGGCGAGCGCCAAAAGAACGAGCACGGCGTGCGTACGCTCGACATGGCGAAGCGCCTGCTCGACTACGGCTTCCATCCGCCGACGGTCTACTTCCCGATGCTCGTCCACGAAGCGATGATGATCGAGCCGACCGAGACCGAGCCCCTGTCCGCTCTCGACGCGTTCGCCGACGCGATGCTCGCCATCGCCGAGGAGGCAGCAAGCGACCCCGAGCTGGTGAAGGGTGCGCCCTACACCACGCCCGTCCGCCGACTCGACGAGGCCGGTGCCGCTCGAAACCCTAACCTTCGTTGGACGTCAGCGGGGGAGTGACACCAAGACAGTGAGCGCCGTATGGCGACTTGTCATCGACGACGGCCCGGCCGAGGGTGCCTGGAACATGGCTCTCGACCGGGCCGTTCAGCTTGCCCGCCAAGCCGGCGACGTGCCTCCGACTCTGCGGCTTTACCGCTGGGCTCGACCGACCGTCACACTGGGGCGCTTCCAAGACGCGGCGGGAGTGGACGGCGGGCTTTGCGCGCGTGAGGGCATCGATGTCGTGCGCCGCTACACGGGTGGTCGGGGCGTGCTGCACGACGACGAGCTGACCTACTCGATCGTCGTCGGCGTCGACGACGGTGTTCCGCGTGGAACGGCCGCCTCGTACCGCATGCTGTGCTCGGCACTTGCCGAGACGTATCGGCTGCTAGGCGTCGACGCCGCGCTGACGGCCCGACCGCGAGGCGATGGCTCCTCGGCGGCGTGCTACCTGCATGCGACACCGGCCGACCTCTCGCTCGGACTCGCGAAGCTCTCCGGATCGGCGCAGGTGTGGACCGCCGACACGGTGCTGCAACACGGTTCGTTCGCTCGATCGCGCGACGTCGCGCGCGAGGCGGCCGTGTTCCGCCTGTCGACACAGGCAGCACGACGCCTCGCCGCCGAGACCACCACGCTCGCCGACACGCTGGGCGAAGCGCCGTCGCTCGAGCGCATCATAGATGCTGCAGTGGCGGGTGTGCAGGCGGCCCTGGGCGTTCGACTCGAGCGAGGGCCTCTCACCGCCGAGGAGCTCGAACTTGCCGCAGGGTTGCTCGGCGAGACGTCGGCGGATGTGGTGCCTGCTCGGTCGCTTGTCAGAGGCTCAATGTAGAGTTTACGTAGAGGCGGACGTTCGGCGCCGTCGATACGCTACAATCCAGCTTGAAGGACCCACTGAGGGGAGTACGTGCGATGACGCAGCAAGATAACAACGACGAAGCCCTGCTCGACTTGGGCAACAAGTCCGACGACGAGATTCGCGAGTTGCTCGATGGGCTGTACAACGAAGAGCAGCACGTCTCATATCGCCGGCGCGTGCTGCACGGCAAGATCGACATCCTTCGCTCCGAGCTGGTGCGTCGTCTCAAGGCCGATCGCGAGGCCGGCAGGGACGTCATCACCGGTGCCGATGTCGACCGACTCATCGACATCCTCGCCACCGATCTCCGGGGGGCATCGCGTTTCGACGTGACGACGCCTCTTGACGACGAGGACCTCGGCGACGACTAGGAATCGGATCGGGCTCACTCGCCCGACCAGGTAGAGGAGGACGCGTGGCCAGCAGCATTAACGAGCGTATCAAACAGTTCTTCCAGGATCTCGCTGCCGACCCGGTCGAAGAGCGAGTCATCGAGTACGTAATCCGTGAGGTTCACAACGGGCGGCGCCTGATGGAAGTCATCAACGACCCGTTCGTCAAGAACCGCCTGAGCGAAGAGAAGACTCAGGCCATCTTTGAGAACCCCGAGGTCATCGACGCAATGGAGGCCGAGATTCAGTCGGCTTTCCAGACGCCGGACATCGGTTTCCCGCACTAGACTAGAGTTCGTCAGAGGGGAGTCAGGTCATGGCACAGTGCCCGGGTTGCGGAGCCGAGGTAGGCGCCGAGAACACCGTCTGTCCTGCGTGCGGGGCTGGACTCTCCGAGCCGACCGCGTCTTTTGAGCCGGTTGGCGTTGCGGCGTCGGATACGGTTGTCGCACCTGCCGGCGAGGGCCCGGTGCTTGTCGTGCGTAAAGGACCGCAGCCTGGCGAGCGCTTCTTCGTCGACCGCGGCAAGCTCACAATCGGTCGCGATCCCGAGAGCGACATCTTCCTCAACGACATCACCGTTTCGCGCACTCACGCCGTCGTCGAGTCCAAGGACGACGTTGTCTCCGTTGCGGACGCGGGTTCGCTCAACGGCACCTACATCAACGGTGAGCTTTGCGACAAGTCGACCGTTCTGAACAACGGCGATGTCGTTCAGATCGGAACGTTTCAGATGCTGTTTCTCTCTGGCCCAGGAGCCCTGTGATGTCGTCGCGCGACTATCTGACCATCGGTGAGATCGTGCAGCGCCTGCAAGGCGCCTACCCCGATCTGTCAATTTCAAAGGTGCGCTTCCTGGAAGAAGAGGGCCTCGTGGCTCCGGAGCGCACTGCCGGCGGCTACCGCAAGTTCTCTCAGGCCGATGTCGCCCGCGTGGAGATGATCCTGCGGCTCCAAAAGGAGCACTTCCTACCTCTGGCCGTGATTCGCGAGAAGCTTGCCGATTTCGATCGTGGCAAGATTCCCGCCGAGCTGCAGCGAGGCGCGGTAGGCATGACCGAGCCGCTGCCGCTGACGGCTGAAGACGAGGGCCCGCTCCTGCTCGAGGAGGCACAGACAGCGCTGGGTATCCCGTCCTCGTTCATCCGTGAGCTTTCGGAGTTTGGTCTCGTCACCATCGAGAAGACCGACAACAGCGATTCGATCGAGCGTGCAGACGTGCAGATCGTTCACGCCGCCTGGGACTTGCGCAAGTACGGCGTCGAGCCGCGTCACCTGCGCATGTACGAGAACTTCTCGGACCGCGAAGCCGCCCTCTTCTCGCAGATCCTGATGCCGGCGTTTCGGCACCGGACGCCGGAGAGCAAGACCAAGCTCGCCGAGACGCTTCACGATCTGGGCAATCTGACTGACGACCTGAAGGGCCGGTTGCTGCGCAGAGCGTTGGCGCGAGCGTTTGCGGATCTCGGCTGATCGATGACGGCCGCTCCAGACACGCCCGCAACGCCTCAGCTCCCGCAGCCGCTCAACCACCCTCCGCTCGACGAGATCAACTTCGCGCACGCCAGCGAGCGAGTTGCCGCTGAGATTCTCGACTTCTACCGCATCAACTGGCTCTACGAGCCCAAGACGTTCCCCTTGGAGTGGGACGGCAAAGGCAACGTGATCGTCTCGTTCAGCCCAGACTTCTACCTCGTCGATTTCGACCTCTACATCGAACTGACCACGATGAGCCAGAAGCTCGTCACCAAGAAGAATCGCAAGGTCAGACGGCTCAAAGAGCTGTATCCCGACGTCAACATCCGCATCTTTTACCAGAAGGACTTCCGGGCCCTTCTGGCTCGGTTCGGCATGGCCACGACGCCCGTCGCGCACGCCAACGGCGGCGGAGTGCTACCCGCCGAAACCAACAAGCAGGAGTAGAGCGCCCGTGGACACGCCCCTCCCCCAGATCTGCGACGGTATCGTTATCGACCAGGCCGCCATCCAGCGGCGTGTTGCCGAATTGGGTGTGCAGATCGCCGAGGAGTTCGCAGGGCAGGACCTTCGGCTCGTCACCGTGCTCAAGGGTGGCCTGTTCTTCTTGGCCGACCTGTGCCGAGCATGCGAGACGCAGCTCGCCATCGACTTCCTGGCCGTCTCGCAGTACTCGGCAGGGGTGGGGGGCATGGTGCGCGTCACCAAGGACCTCTCGGATGACATCGCCGGGGCAAGCGTCGTGCTCGTGGAGGACGTTGTCGACACAGGTCTGACCGTCAACTACGTTTACTCGCTGCTCAAGGCGCACGGTCCGGCTCGGCTGGAGGTGTGCACGCTGCTCGATAAGCCGTCGCGACGCATCGCGGACGTGCCTATCACCTACACCGGCTTCACGCTGCCCGACCGCTTCGTCGTCGGCTACGGACTCGACGTGAGAGGGCGCTACCGCAACCTGCCCTACGTGGCGTCGGTCAAAGAGGAAGCGATTTTCTCGTGATTCGGCGCGTCGCCTGGGCAGTTGGGCTCGTGGCGGCGGTCAATGCCGTTGGCACGCTCGGCTACATGCTGATCGAGCGCTGGAACGCCTTCGACGCGTTCTACATGACCGTGATCACGGTGGGCACCGTCGGCTTTGGTGAAGTGCACCCCCTTGACGCGGCGGGTCGCGTCTTCACGATCTTCATCATCTTCGCGGGCGTCGGCTCGCTCGCCTTCGCGATCGGGCAGTTCATCGAGTTTTTGCTCGAAGGGCATCTGACCAACATCCTGGAGGTCCGTCGCATGGAAAAGCGCTTGTCCGAGCTGACAGGTCACACGATCGTGGCGGGTCTGGGCCGAGTCGGCAGCGTGGCGGCCCGTGCGCTGGCCGACGACGGTGCCCCGTTCGTCGTGGTCGACTCGGGCGCCGAGGCGGCTCAGATTGCCGAGGAAGCAGGTTGGATCGCGGTGCATGGCGACGCGACCGAGGAGGACGTGCTCATTCGGGCCGGAGTACAGCGAGCCAGCTCCGTCATCACCGCGCTGTCAGGCGACGCCGAGAACCTGTTCGTAACGATGAGCGCCCGGTCGTTGAATCCCGGGGCCTTTATCGTCGCGCGCTCGGCACACGAGACGACCGAGGCCAAACTCATGAAGGCCGGCGCCAACCGCGTCATCACGCCCAACGTCATCGGCGGCAGGCGCATGGCCTCGATGGTGCTGCACCCCACCGTGGCAGACTACCTCGAGCTGGTCAGCGGCTCGTCGGGCGTCGGCTTCCGGCTGCAAGAGGTCGAGCTGGCCGCCGCGTCGCGCTACGCGGGCCAGTCGCTTGCCGAGGCACGCATCCGCGAGAGCACCGGCGCTCAAGTCGTGGCGATCCTGAACCCCGATGGGACGGTCGACGCCAACCCGACGGCAGCCACCCTGCTGTCGCCAGGTCAGCGACTCGTCGTGCTTGGCTCGGCAGATCAAGTGGCCGTGCTTACTGAGCAGGCATGCAAGCTGTAGAAAGGCACGCCCTTTCGCGGTAACCTAGGCGCGCTGAAAGGCGCCCCCAAAAGGAGGAACTGTGGACTTCGAGAGCTACATCCGGGACATCCCCGACTGGCCCAAAGAGGGCATCATGTTCAAGGACATCACGCCGCTGCTGGCTGATCCCGATGCATTCAAGGCCACCATCGACACGCTGGCCGACGCGTATGCAGAGGCCGGCGTCACCAAGGTGATGGGTGCCGAGGCCCGTGGCTTCATCTTCGGCGGTGCGCTTGCATATCGTTTGGGCGCCGGCTTCGTCCCGGCTCGCAAGCCGGGCAAGCTGCCGTGGACCACGACTTCGGTCTCCTACGAGCTGGAGTACGGCACGGACACGCTTGAGGTCCACTCCGACGCATTCGGTCCCGACGACGTCGTGCTGATCGTCGACGACGTCTTGGCTACCGGGGGTACCGCCGGAGCGAAGGCCGAGCTCGTCAACGCCACCGGCGCTAAGGTGGCTGGGTTCGCGTTCCTCATCGAGTTGGACTTCTTTAACGGCCGCAAGAAGCTCCCCGAGGGCTCGCGAATCGTCACGCTGATTCACGTCGCCTAGGTTCGATCGCGTTCGATGTGATTACTCGCAGGGCACGCCGAAGACGTCTTCGGCGTGCCCTGCTGTTGTCACGATGCGGTGACGCCTGCATCTGGGCGGCTCAAGCGGGGGTATGCACGTGCCGAATGGTAGAATGGAGCGGTCGTCCCTCGGCCGCTGTTTGTGCGGCACCTCGATCGCAGTTCAGTTGCAGCAGGAGGTATGGGTGCGGATGTCCGGCGGGCATGTGCTCCGGCACGTTGCAGCAGCGGCACTCTCTCTGGTTCTCCTCACGGGCGTTGCCGCGCCCGCGTTCGGTGCGCCCACGAACGCCGCAATCCAATCCAAGCGCAAGCAGGCCGACGCTGCGCAGACCAAGCTCGATGACCTCCAAACGCAACTCGAGATGCGCTACGAGGAACTCGCACAGATTGAAGACTCGCTGACTCAGACGCGTCAGCGCATCTCGGTCACGCAGGCGCAACTCGATGCCGCTACTACGCAGCTCCAGCAGTCACAGGCGCAACTCGATGACCGCGCGATGTCGATCTACCGCAACGGGCAGGTCGACATGGTCGAGGTGTTCGTTGGAGCCACCAGCTTCAGCGATCTGATCACACGCCTGGATCTGATGCGTCGGATAGGGCGCAGCGATGCGGCGCTCGTGCTAGCGGTAAAGGATGCCCGGTCGAGCGTCTCGGCTGCCGAGTCGGCGCTCGAGTCGCGCGAAGCCGAGCAGGTCGCGCTTCGCGATCAGGCGCGGATCAAGCAGACTGAGTACCAGAGCGCCTACGAGGACCAGAAGGCGTACTTCGCGACCCTCAACTCGCAGCTCAAGCAGCTGATCAACGACGAACGCATACGCCAGGAGAAGCTCGCCGCCGCGCGTGCCGCGGCGGCCGCTGCCAAGCTCGAGGCGGCTGCCAAGAGCACGGCGACGAGCTTGCCGTTCGATCAGAGCAAGCTGGGTGCGCCTCACCCGGACGCACTCGTCGAGGCCAAGAAGTACCTCGGCGTGCCGTACCTTTGGGGCGGGACGACGCCATCGGGCTTCGACTGCTCGGGGCTGATGCAGTACGTCTATCAGAAGATACGCATCAATCTGCCGCGCACGAGCCGCGAGCAGTTCCACGCAGGCGCATATATCCCGCCGAATCGACTTGACCTGCTCGCGCCGGGCGACCTGGTCTTCTTCGGCTACAACGGCGACCCGACGCAGATTCATCACGTCGGTATGTACGCAGGCAACGGCGACTTCCTCCAGGCTCCGCAGACCGGAGACCACGTGCGCATCTCATCACTGACGGGCCGCATCGAGGCCAGAGGTGACTACGTCGGTGCAGTGCGTCCCTAGAGTCCTCCTCGAGTGCAGATCAGGCAGCACCGAGCCGGAGTCCTCCATGCGCGATACGGGGCCTCCACGGGCCCCTCAGCGCGTCAAAAGGCGCCTCTAAGCTGTGATATCATTCGCCTACCTGCCGAGCGGGGATCCGAGGCGAGAGGACGCACGTGAGCCGTAGCTTGCTTTCAGGCAATGAGGCGGTGGCTCAGGGTGCGTGGGAGGCCGGCGCCGCTGTCGGCGTCGGATACCCGGGAACTCCGTCCACAGAGACGTTGCAGTTCTTCGCCAAGCTTCCCGATGTGTACGCGGAGTGGGCTCCCAACGAGAAGGTGGCGCTCGAGGTAGCGGCCGGTGTTTCGCTCGCTGGCGCCCGGTCGCTTGTCACGATGAAGCACGTTGGCCTCAACGTCGCGTCCGATCCGCTCTTTACGCTGGCCTACACAGGGGTCAAGGGCGGACTCGTCATTCTCGTGGCCGACGACCCCGGGATGCACTCGTCGCAAAACGAGCAGGACTCGCACAACTACGCGGCGTTTGCCCGCGTTCCCATGCTCGACCCCTCAGACTCCGTCGAGGCGCGCGCCTTCACACGCGAGGCCTTCGACCTCTCGGAGAAGTTCGACACTCCCGTGTTCGTCCGCTCGACGGTACGGGTCAGCCACGCCAAGTCGCTCGTCGAGACGGGCAAGCGCGCCGTCCTCGCGGCCCCGGTGCCCTACAAGACCGACCCGATGAAGTGGGTCATGATGCCCGGCATGGCGAAGCTTCGCCGAGTAGACCTCGACCGCAGGTTGATGGAGATCGAGTCGTTCGCTGAGGACACGCAGCTCAATCGCGTTGAATACCGCGACCGCAAGGTGGGCATCGTCTGCGCCGGGGCTATCTACGAGCACGTTCGGGAGGCGCTGCCCGAGGCTTCGACCTTCAAGCTCGGCATGACGTTCCCACTTCCCCCCAAACGTCTCGCCGAGTTCGCCAAGCAGGTCGACGAGCTCTTCGTCGTTGAGGAGGCCGACGCCTACCTCGCGCGCTCGTTGCGCGCCATGGGCCTTACGCCGACGCCGCTGCCGCTGCTCCCGGCCGCCGGTGAGCTGAGCCCCGGCGCAATTCGACGTGCGTTCGGTCTGCCCGACCCCGAGCTGCGCGAAGCGGACGATTCGCTTCCACCGCGCCCGCCGCTCATGTGCCCGGGCTGCCCGCACCGGCCCGTGTTCAACGCGCTGCGCAAGAACAAAGCGGTTGTGACCGGCGATATCGGCTGCTACACCCTTGGAGCGCTGCGGCCATTGGCCTCCATGGACACCTGCGTGGACATGGGCGCTTCTATCGGCATGGCGCATGGCGCCGAGCTTATCGGAGGCTTTGAGGGTCGTCCTGTCGTCGCGGTCATCGGCGACTCGACATTTGCGCACTCAGGGATAACCGGCCTGATGAACACGGTCTACAACGGAGGCGTCGGCACGATAGCGATCTTGGACAACCGCATCACTGCGATGACGGGCCATCAGGGCAATCCGATGAACGGCATTACTCTGCAGGAGCGGCCATCGCACGAGGTCGACCTGGTGGGGCTGGTCAAGGCGTTGGGAGTGAACCGCGTCAGGGTCGTGGATCCTCAAGACGTCGATGCGTGCGTCGCCGCAATCGCCGAGGAGACCGCAGCCAACGAGCTGTCGGTCATCGTGTTCCGGGCACCCTGTGCGCTGCTGATCAAGACCAAGGAAGACCCGTACGCGGTCGATGAGGATGCGTGCACCAAGTGTGGTATCTGCATCAAACTCGGCTGTCCGGCCATAGGCAAGGACGAGCAGACTTCGCGCGCCTACATCGACACCTCCGTCTGCGTGGGATGCGGGCAATGCGTGCAGGTGTGCAAGTACAACGCGATCGTTCACTCGGGGCCCTCCTGCGACTTCAAGGGGGCGGATGTCCGATGAGCACCACGACAGTCATGCTGTGTGGCGTAGGCGGCCAAGGCACGATTCTCGCCGCCGATCTTCTCGCGAAGGTCGCTGCTGCGGCGGGTCTCGAGGTCAAGCTCTCTGAGGTTCACGGTATGTCGCAGCGTGGCGGCAGCGTCGACACGGTCGTCAAGTTCGGCGAAGAAGTGTTCTCGCCTGTGACCGACCCCGGGATGGTCGACCACCTCGTCGCGTTCGAGATCATCGAGGCGATGCGACGCGTCCAGTACGTCAGGCCTGGCGGAAGGCTCTTGGTAAACCCGACGGCGATCCAACCACTGCCGGTGCTGACGGCGGATCTCCCGGTTCCGCGTGGGCTGAGGGCGATTCTCGATGATGAGGGTGCCATCTTCATCGACGCCGACGAGCTGGCCTGCGAGGCAGGTTCGCCCAAGTCGGCGAACGTTGTTCTCATGGGGGCTTTGTCTGTGCGCCTGCCGTTCGAAGAGGCGTTGTGGCGCGACGTCATCACCCACCGGGTTCCGCCCAAGACCGTAGAAGCCAACTTGCTGGCCTTCGCACTCGGAAGGCAAGCATGCGAGCGAGGGGAGTGCGCACTGTGAACGTCAAGCAGCTCAGCGTCTTCATCGAGAACAAAGCCGGCCGAGTCAGCGAGGTCACCGATCAGCTGGGACGCGCCGGGGTCAACATCCGGGGGTTCTCGGTGTCCGACACGGCCGACTACGGGATCGTGCGGCTTGTCGTCAACGAGCCGGAGCGCGGGCTGGAGGTCCTGCGCGACGCCGGCTTTGCAGTCAAGTCCAACGACGTCCTGTGTGTCGAACTCCCAGACCATCCGGGCGGGCTCGCGAGCATCCTTAAGATCGTTTCGGAGGCTGGGGTCAACATCGAGTACGTCTACTCGTTGATCGGCACGTATGTGGTGATCAACGTTGCGGACATCGAACGCGCCTTGAGTCTGCTGCGTGGCAAGCCTGTCACGTTGGTGTCGCAAGAGGACATCGCGCAAGCCTGACAAGGAAGGCTTCGCGGGGAGAAAACGGAGGTAGGGGCATGCGCGGAAGGACGTTGAGGCTTGCCGCAGGGGTGCTGGTCGCAGCACTAGCGGCAGCGATGGCGGTTGGGATTGCGGGGTGCGGTTCGTCGTCGACGAGCTCGAGCAGCACGGGGTCGGCGGCATCCGCGCCGATCAAGATCGGAGCGATCGTCTCGCTCACAGGTTCCTACGCGGGTATCGGCACACCGCAGAAGCAAGTCATTGAGATGGAAGTAAAGCGCATCAATGACGCGGGTGGCATCAACGGCCACCAAGTCCAGGTCCTCGTCGAGGACGACGGCACAGACGAAGCCAAGGCTGTGGCCGCAGCGACCAAGCTCATCGAGCAGGACAAGGTCGTCGCTCTCATCGGCTCCTCCGGTACCGGGCCTTCGATGGCCATTCGGCCCGAGGTAGATCGAGCCGGTATCCCTCAGGTTTCCATGGCTGGCGGCAACGCCATCACAGGGACGTTCGATCCACTGGTCTTCCAGACGGCATGGACAAACGGACTCGTGGCGCCGTTCGA
>JARLGT010000014.1 GCA_031292615.1 Coriobacteriia bacterium
GAGCTGGCCGACCGCGGCCGTCGCGTCCTCGGCGTCGCACGTGCGCGGTTCAGCGTGGCCGACGGCCTGCCCGCCGAGCAGCACGACTTCGACTTCGAGTTCATCGGGCTGGTGGGCCTCCAAGACCCGATTCGCGAGCTGGTTCCGGCTGCGCTGCGCGATGCGTACGCGGCTGGCCTTCGCGTCGTCATGATTACCGGCGACTACCCCGGAACTGCGACGAGCATCGCTCGCGAGATCGGCCTGAAGCCCGCCGACTGCTTCATCACGGGCCCCGAGCTCGCCGAGATGAGCGACGAGCAGCTGGCTGCTCGCATTGGCGACGTGTGCATCTTCGCCCGCATGGTTCCCGAGCAGAAGCTGCGGATCGTCCACGCCCTGCAGGCGCGCGGCGAGGTAGTCGCGATGACCGGCGACGGCGTCAACGACGCGCCCGCGCTCAAGGCAGCAGACATCGGCATCGCGATGGGGCAGCGCGGCACCGACGTCGCGCGTGAGGCCTCGGCCATCGTGCTGACCGACGACGACTTCTCGTCGATCGTGGGTGCCGTACGGCAGGGGAGGCGCGCTTACGACAACCTGCGCAAAGCGATGGCGTACATCATCGCCGTGCACGTTCCCATCGCGGGCATCTCGCTGATTCCCGTGCTCGCCGGCGCTGGTTGGCCGCTCGTGCTTCTTCCGATGCACATCGCCTTCCTCGAGCTGATCATCGATCCAGCGTGCTCGGTCGTGTTCGAGGCGGAGGCCGAGGAGCCAGGCATCATGGACCGGCCACCCAGGTCCGCGAGCGAGGCCCTGTTCTCGCCACGGGTGCTCACGATCAGTCTGCTGCAGGGCGCCAGCGTGCTCGCTTCGGTGTTCGCGATCTACTACTGGGCGCTCTCGACCGGACACACAGAGGCTGACGTTCGGGGACTGACGTTTGCGGCGCTTGTCGTGAGCAACCTGGCGCTCATCCTCGTCAACCGCTCCTGGTCGCGCACGGTTCTCGGCGGGTTGAAAGGCGACCCCAACAGCGCGCTTGGATGGGTTCTCGGCGGGGCGCTGGTCTTCCTTGTTGCGCTGATGACCGTGCCGTTCCTGCGAGAGGTCTTCCGCTTCGCCGAGTTCCACGCGACCGACGTGGTCATGGTGCTCATTGCAGGCGTGGCAGGCGTGGCTTGGTTCGAGATCTACAAGGTCGTCGTGCGCTCGCGCCTGCGTCGGGCACCTGCCAGCTAGCGCGCGGCGCGGCTCTCGGTTTGGCGCTCCCGATGCGCCACAAGAACGATTTGCGACGTGGTCGCACGACCAAGCCTCCCTCGGAATGGGTTGCTGTGCTTGGTATCGGCACAAGCTGCTACGTGCCGTAGCCGACGGGTCAGCTACTGGTTCGTCCACGGTAAGGGGTGTGTCGCATGCTCGTCTCGGCCGACGAGGCGCCCGTCTGCCACAACCCAAGAACCACGCGTCCGCTCCCTCGGCGGGCACAACCCGAGGAGGAGCCATGTTCAAACGTGCACTGTTCGCCATCGTTGGCGCGATCGCCGCACTTTCGCTCGGCGCCGCCGGCGCGTACTTCACAGCGCAGGTTCAGGTCGCCGATAGCGTCATCCGCGCCGGAGCCGTCGCGGTATCGACCGTGCCCACCAGCGCCCCGCTCTCAGTGAGCTCGCTTGCCCCAGGCGAGACCGCGATCCGGCCACTCGCCATCGTCAACGATGGCTCGCTGCCCGCCGACGTCGTCGTCACAGCCAAGAAGAGCGCGGGCATCACCGAGTTCTACGACGCTCTTGGCGTGCGGGTCTCGGCAAGCGACGTCGAGCTCTACAACGGCAGTCTCGACGCGCTGAAGAGCACGCCGCTGCGCCTTGCGCCCGGTGCGAGGGGTGATCTGCGCTTCGAAATCAGCCTGCCTGCCACGGCAACCAACACGCTTTCGAGTGACTACGCCAAGGTGTCGCTCTACGTCGACGCCGAGCAGGCACACTAATGCGGAAAGTCTTCTCGTGGCTTGCAGAGCCTCTCGCCGTGCTCGGCATCGTGGTGCTGCTGGTCTGGGCCGCCCATTCGCTGGTCACGCCTGTTCGCGTAGACGGGGCGTCGATGGCGCCAGCGTTGACGCCCGGAGATATCGCGCTTGTGGCCTTGGGGCGACGGCCCATACCCGGTGACATCGCGCTGATCCGAGCGCCCGGCCACGAGCAGGTGCTACATCGGGTGGTTCGAATCGACGACGCAGGGACCATCAGAACGAAGGGGGATGCCAACACGGTGCCCGACTTCGAGCCGATCCCAGCAGCTCAGGTGGTAGGTCGGTGCATTGGAGTTGTGCCGCTGGGCAAGCTGGTCGCTCGGTGGCGAGGGACCCCCGCCTACGCTAGTATTACGTCTCAACCGAACAGTACTCGGCGATGACGGAGACGGCGTTTCGCACCATGCCGACCGGCCAGGGAAGAGCCTCACCAGACTGGAAGGGCTCTCGGGCGGTAGCGAGGCGGTTCACTCCACCAGTCGCGACCTGAAGGGCGCTTGTGCTCGTGTAGGGAAGCCGGAAGCCTCCGATACCGGGCGAGCGCGGCCGCGAAGGCCGCAGCGGGGCGCGTGATGCGAAGCGCCGCCGCAACAAAGCGGGCTCGCGGTGCGTGCGAGCCAACCAAGGTGGTACCGCGGGAGCCCACTCCCGTCCTTGGGTCCTTCACGGACCTGGCGGACGGGGAGGCTCCCGTTTCGTTTTCCCGATGTGCGAGCGACGAGAGGTACGGCGAACATGAGCATCACCCAAGAACTCGAAGAGCAGCGAGACCGCTGTCTGGCGCAGATCGCTGAGGCAGCTGACTTGGCCGCACTCGACGCCGTACGCGTCGCTTACCTGGGCAAGAAGGGGTCGCTGACCGGTGTTCTGCGCGGCCTGGGTTCGCTGCCACCAGAGGAGCGCCCGCTGGCCGGCAAGGTCTCCAACGACGTGCGTCTCGCGCTTGAGGCCGCACTCGACGCGCGTCACGCCGAGCTGTCGGCGGTTGCGATGGAGGCGCGTATCGGCGCCGAGGCCATCGACGTCACGCTGCCGGGCCGCGCCCGCCCCGTCGGCTCGCGGCATCTCATCGAGCAGATTCGCGCCGAGGTCGTCGAGGTGTTCCTCGGCTTGGGCTACAAGATCGCCGAAGGCCCCGAAGTCGAATTGGACTACTACAACTTCACGGCGCTCAACACCCCGCCCGACCATCCGGCGCGAAGTCTCCAAGACACGTTCTACGTTCGCGACCTGTCCGGCGAGCGCGCCGACATCGAAGGCGAGAGCGACGTGTTGCTGCGCACGCACACGAGTCCCGTGCAGGTGCGCACGATGGAGGCCCAGGAGCCGCCAATCTACATCCTGGCACCCGGCAAGGTCTACCGCCGAGACATCGCTGACCCGAGCCACCTGCCGCAGTTCACGCAGATCGAGGGACTCGTCGTCGACGAGGGCATCACGTTCGCCGACCTTAAAGGCACGCTCGATCACGTCTGCAAGGCGATCTTCGGCCCCGATCGAAAGACGCGGTTCCGGCCGCACTTCTTCCCGTTCACGGAGCCATCGGCCGAGGTCGATGTGAGCTGCGGGATCTGCGGCGGCGACGGGTGCCGCTTCTGCAAGGGGACGGGGTGGCTGGAGATCCTCGGCTGCGGAATGGTCGACCCTAACGTCTTCGGCTACGCCGGGATCGACCCGGAGCGCTACTCCGGCTTCGCGTTCGGCATGGGCGTCGAGCGCATCGCTGCGCTCAAGTACGACTTGCCCGACCTGCGCGTCCTGCTCGAAGGCGACATGCGGTTCCTGCGCCAGTTCTAGACATCCCGGGGCGGCTCAAGTCAGCCGAGAACCCCTGAACGTGACCTCGAAGGGAAGACCATGCGCGTTTCGCTGAAGTGGCTCAAGGAGCTCGTTGCCGTCGATCTGCCGGTTCCCGAGCTCGTCGACCGGCTCGACCTGACCGGCACGGCTGTGGAGGCCGTGCACACCGCCGGCTCGGCGCTGGAAGGCGTCGTCGTCGGACAGATCGTCGCCAAAGAGCGCCATCCCGATGCCGACACGCTCTGGGTGACGCGCGTCGACGTGGGACGAGCCGAGCCACTCCAGATTGTGTGTGGCGCCCAGAACTTCGAGGCCGGCGACAAGGTCCCGGTTGCGGTGGTGGGTACGACGCTTCCCAACGGCATGACCATCAAGAAAGCCAAGCTGCGCGGTGTCGCGAGCGAAGGCATGAACTGCTCGGCGGACGAACTAGGACTGGGCGGCGATCACAGCGGGCTGCTCATCCTGCCCGCCGACGCTCCCATCGGCGTCCCCTTCGCTGAGTACCGTGGGCTGTCAGACTCGATCCTCGAGCTCGAGATCACCCCCAACCGCCCCGACTGCATGTCGGTCGTCGGCGTCGCACGTGAGGTTGGCGCCGTGCTCGACCACCCGGCCACCGTGCCGGCATCCACGCCTGCCGAGACCGGCGTGCCCGTCGCCGACTCGGTCAGCGTCACGATCTCGGACGGGGAGTTGTGCCCTCGCTACACCGCACGGCTGATCCGCGACGTGAAGATCGGCCCGTCGCCGGAGTGGCTCGTGGAGCGCGTGCAAGCATCGGGTGCTCGCTCGATCAACAACGTCGTCGACATCACCAACTACGTGATGTTCGAGCTCGGCCAGCCTCTGCACGCCTTCGACGCCGACCTGCTGGCGCGCGACTCGGCGGGCCGCATCGTCCTGGACGTGCGCCTGGCCTCCGCCGCCGAGAAGATCCGCACGCTTGACGGTCAGGACCGCGAGCTGACTGCTGACACGTTGCTGATCACCGATCCCAGCGGCCCAGTAGCACTCGCCGGCGTGATGGGCGGAGAGTCGACCGAGGTGCACGCGGCCACCGTCAACATCCTGCTCGAGTCGGCGTCGTTCTCGGCGACCTCGATCTCGCGCACGCGCCGGCGTCTCGGGCTGTTCTCCGAGGCGTCCGCTCGCTACGAGCGCGGCGTCGACGCAGCCGGCTGCGCGGCGGCGCTCGACAGGGCCGCTGCGCTGATGGCCGAGCTGGCCGATGGCAAGGTTGCGCCAGGCATCATCGACACCTACCCGCGTCCCGCTGTGCCGCGCGCGCTCACGCTCCGCATCTCACGCCTCCACGCGATCCTTGGCGTGTCCGTGACCGCCGAGGAGGCGGCGGGCATCCTGGTGCGGCTCGGTTGCGACGTCGTGAATTCCGGCGACGAACTGGCCGTCACCGTCCCGACCTTCCGTCCCGACCTCGAACGTGAGATCGACCTGGTCGAAGAGGTGCTGCGCATCTACGGCATGGCGCGCGTCGTGTCCACGCTGCCCGCCGGTCGCATGCGCATCGGCGAGCTTACGCGCACGCAGCGGTGGCGCGAGCGTATCGGCGCGACGCTGAGGGCGGCTGGGCTCAACGAGACGATGACGTACTCGTTCGCCGACCCGGGTGACGTCGAGCGCATGCGCGACTGCTTGGACGATGGCGAGGTCGCTTGCGAGCTACTCAATCCGATGTCGGTCGAGCAGTCGATCCTACGCCGCTCACTCTTGCCTGGCCTGATGCGCAGCGTCTCGTACAACCAACGGCGAGGCGTGCCCAACATCCATCTCTATGAGATCGGTTCGACGTTCCGCACCTCTGAGGGCCGCAAGCAGCCCAAGGAGCGTTCGGTGGTTGCCGGCGTGCTTGCCGGCGCGTGGCACCCGCCCGCGTGGAATGTGCCTACCACCGCACTCGACTTCTACGACGGCAAGGGTGTGCTCGAGACTCTTGCGCGCGAACTAGGCGCGGACAAGTTGCGCATTCGCGCTGCCGAGCTGCCCTACCTGCAGCCGGGGCGCAGCGCCGAAGTGCTCATCGGCGGCTCGGCAGGCGGTTGGATCGGCGAGGTGCATCCGCTCGTCGCGCAGTCGTTTGAGGCCGATGTGCCCGTGGTGGCCTTCGAACTCGACCTGTCGGCGCTCGTCCGCGCTGCAAAGGACGTCAAGCCCTTCACCGACGTCACGCGATTCCCCTCCATCGAACTGGACGTCGCGCTTCTCGTTCCAGAGGACGTGACCGCCGAGCGCATCGAACAGTCCTCGCGCTCCGCCGGTGGCAAGCTGCTCGAGTCCGTGCGCATCTTCGACGTGTACCGCGGCAAGGGCGTGCCGCAGGGCAAGAAGTCGGTCGCCATCGCGCTGACGTATCGCGCCCCGGATCGCACGCTGACCGCCGAGGAGGTCGCGGCTGCTCACGAGCGGCTGGTCCGCAAGGTGTCGGCCGCGGTGGGCGGAGAGATGCGCGGATAGAAAGCGCCCGGAATTCAGGCCCGAGCCGGAATCATGCATAGGTATGCGGTTCAAGCGCATAGAAGTTTCAGATTCGAAGATTTATACGCATATAGCTTGACGATGATGCGTTAGCATGCATATACTCACGCACTCGTTGGCGGAGGAACTAGGGAGCGATCATGGTCGAAGTAGCGGTGGTGGGAGCGGCAGGTTACGCAGGTATCGAGGCGGTTCGACTCGTGCTTGGCCACCCAAATCTGCGACTTTCCCTCGCAACCTCCGGCGCCGACGCGGCCAAGGAAGTGGCTTCCGTGTACCCGGCGCTCGCTGGAGCCACGACGCTGAAGTTTGTCGCGCCCGACGCTGCACTCATCGCCGACTCGGCGCAGGTCGCGCTGCTTGCGGTACCGCATACGGCCGCGATCGAACTTGCCATTCCGCTGCTGGCAGCCGGCGTCACAGTCATCGATCTTTCGGCCGACTTCCGGCTCACGGATCCCGCGGTCTACGAGGAGTGGTACGGCGTTGCCCACGGTGCACCCGAGCTGCTTCCCGAGGCCGTCTACGGCCTCCCAGAGCTCGACCGGATGCGTCTTCCCGGTTCGCGGCTCGTGGCATGCCCCGGCTGCTACCCCACAGCGACGGCGCTCGCCGCAGCCCCAGCGCTTGAGGCGCACGTCACCTCTAGCACTCGCATCGTGGTAGATGCGAAGTCGGGCGTCTCGGGCGCTGGCCGTTCGCTTTCGGCATCAAGCCACTACGTTGCCGCCAACGAGTCCGTCCGAGCGTACAAGGCGGGCGGCCAACACCGGCACACGCCCGAGATCGAGCAGACGCTTACACGCGCCGCCGGCCGAGACGTGCAGGTCATTTTCACGCCCCACCTCGTTCCGATGACGCGCGGCCTGCTCTCCACCGTCTACCTCGACGTAGCGAACGATTTCACGACAGCCGACGCGATTGCGTTGTACTCGGCGCGCTACGCCAACGAGCCGTTCGTGCACGTCCACAAGGCGGGCTTCATGCCCTCAACCGCCGAAGTCTCGGGCAGCAACCGTGCGGCGATCGGGCTGGCGGTCGACGAGCGCACCAAGACCTTGGTGGTCACGTGCGCCATCGACAACCTCATGAAGGGCGCGGCGGGTCAGGCGATCCAGTGCCTCAACGCGGTGCTTGGGTATCCGGAGACCACAGGGTTCGAGCGACCCGGACCGGTCATCTAGCTGCCCGCGTCCCTCCACCACGACCTTCGGAGAAAGCATGACCGACACCTCTGACAACCTCACCCCAAGCCCGGTCCCTGGCGGCGTGACTGCGCCACGCGGCTTCTCGGCATGCGGGGTCTCGGCGGGCCTGAAGGCAGCCGGAGCGCTCGACGTGGCTCTCGTCGTTGCCAAGCAGACGTGCCCGGCGGCTGGCGTCTTCACCACCAACAAGGTAGCTGCGGCGCCGGTGGTGGTCTCACGCCGGCACGTCTCAGCGGGCAAGGCACGCGGCGTTGTGGTCAACGCGGGCAACGCCAACGCGTGCACGGGCGCCGCAGGCGAACGCGACGCCGAGGCGACCGCGGATACGTTGGCGGCGCTCCTGGGCTGCGACGCTGGCGACGTGCTGGTGTGCTCGACCGGCGTGATCGGCGTGCCGCTTCCGTCGGGCAAGCTGCTCGGTGCGCTTCCCGGCGCGGTGGCAGGACTTGCGGCAGATGGCGGAGCTCGCGCTGCCCAGGCGATCATGACCACCGATACCGTCGCCAAGGAGGCTGCGGTTCAGCTCGAGCTCGGCGGCGTGACGTACCGGGTTGGCGGCATGGCCAAGGGTAGCGGCATGATCCAGCCCAACATGGCGACAATGCTCTCGGTCATCACAACCGACGCGCCGCTGGACTCCGGCGCCTGCGACGCGGCACTGCGGGCGGCGGTCACCGCGACCTTCAACCGGGTCACGGTCGACTCCGACACCTCGACCAACGACACGTGCGTCCTGCTCGCTTCCGGTGCGGCCGGCGGCGAGCCGATCGCGACCAACGACCCGCGTTTCGGCGCACTTGCCGCTGCAGTGCGTGTCGTCGCCGAGTCGCTCGCCCGCATGATCGCGCGGGACGGCGAGGGCGCCACCAAGCTCATCACGGTGATTGTACGAGGCGCCGCGAGCGACGCCGACGCCGAGCTTGCGGCCTTCGCGATTGCGAACTCGCCGCTGGTCAAGACCGCTGTCTTCGGCCGAGATGCCAACTGGGGTCGCGTTGCGATGGCAATCGGCAAGTGCGGCTGCGCCTTGGACCCGGTGGCGTTCGACATCACCTTCGCCGGCATCCCCGTGTGCTCGGCCGCGGCAGCGCTCGGCTTTGACGAGGACGCGGCGTTCGAAGCGCTGGGAGCGACCGACGTTGACATCGAGGTCGACCTGCATCTCGGAGCTGCCGAGGCAACCGTGTGGACCTGCGATCTGACCTACGACTACGTGCGCATCAACGGCGAGTACCGCTCGTGAGCGGAGAGGACGTGCATCACATGAAGGACCTGCTGGCCAAGGCCGAAGTGCTGACCGAGGCACTGCCGTACATCAAGCGGACGTCGGGCACGCGCGTCGTCATCAAGTACGGTGGCGCGGCCATGACCAATCCAAAGCTGCGCGAGCAGGTGGCCTCCGACATCGTGCTGATGAAGCTCGTAGGCATCAACCCCGTGATCGTTCACGGCGGCGGGCCCGAGATCACTTCATACATGGAGCGGCTCGACATGAAGGTCGAGTTCTTCAACGGACTGCGCGTCACCACCGACGAGGCGATGGAACTCGTGCGGATGGTACTCGTCGGCAAGGTGAACCCAGAGCTGGTCGGCGCCATCAACGTCCACGGCCGTTACGCGGTGGGCGTGTCGGGCGACGACGGCAACCTCGTGACCGCCAAGCAGCGCGACCCGCGACTGGGGCGCGTGGGCGACGTCACCGCCATCGACACGACGATCATCGACAAGCTCATCGAAGACGACTTCATCCCGGTCGTGGCGACCGTGGCCGCCGGCGAGGACGGCGGCAGCTACAACGTGAACGCCGACTCGGTGGCAAGCGAACTGGCAGTCGCACTCGACGCCGACAAGGTCATCTTCTTGACCGACGTCGACGGTCTGTACGCCGACTTCGACGAGAAGTCCTCGCTCATCTCGGCGCTGACACCCGACGAGGCCGAGGAGATGATCGTCAACGATCTGCTCGGCGGCGGAATGGTGCCCAAGGTTGCCGCGTGCGTCGCGGCGCTGCGTGGCGGGGTGAGACGCGCCCACATCCTCAACGGAACGGTGCCTCACGCTCTGCTGCTCGAGGTCTACACCGACGAGGGCGTCGGCACGATGATCGCCGAGACCGGAGAGGTGCTGTAGATATGGGCGCTCAATTCGAAGCCGCCGTCACGCTCGACGCCGAGATGATCATGCAGACGTACGGCCGTAAGCCGGTCATGTTCGTGCGCGGAGAGGGGATGCGGCTTTTCGACGACGAGGGACGCGAGTACCTCGACTTCGTCAGCGGCATCGGCGCCGTCAACCTCGGCCACGCGCACCCGGCTGTGGCTGCGGCGGTGTGCGAGCAGATGTCCAAGCTCGTGCACGTGAGCAACCTCTTCTACGTCGAGCATCGCGCCGAGCTAGCTGCCGATGTCTCCGAGTTGCTCGGCGGCGGGTGGCACATGTTCTTCGCGAACTCGGGCACTGAGGCTGTCGAGGGTGCCATCAAGCTCGCCCGCCGGTGGGCCGGGTTCCACAAGCCGGGGGCCTACAAGGTCGTGACCCTCGAGCGCTCGTTTCATGGGCGCACGCTCGCAGCCCTTGCTGCAACGGGCCAGGCCTCCAAACAGGAGGCTTTCAAACCGCTGCCCGAAGGCTTCGTGCACGTGCCAGCCAACGACGTCGCGGCGCTTGCGGCTGCGGTTGACGAGACTGTTGCTGCCGTGATGATCGAGGTCGTGCAAGGGGAGGGTGGCGTGTGGCCGCTGACCGCGGAGTACCTCTCGGCGGCCCGGCGAATCTGCGACGAGGCCGGCTGTCTGCTCATAGCCGACGAGGTCCAGACCGGCTTCTACCGTACTGGGCCGGCCTTCGCGCACCAGGCGTTCGGCGTCGTACCGGATGTCGTCACGGTCGCCAAGGCGCTGGGCAACGGCCTGCCAATCGGCGGCTTTCTGGCGCGCGGAAGTGCGGCCGAGGCTCTGCAGCCCGGCGACCACGGCTCGACCTTTGGCGGCGGGCCGGCGATCTGCGC
The DNA here is from genome assembly GCA_031292615.1 of Coriobacteriia bacterium. NCBI lineage: Bacteria > Bacillati > Actinomycetota > Coriobacteriia > Coriobacteriia bacterium. The sequence goes on from JARLGT010000014.1 coordinate 10,529, forward strand.
CGCCGCTCGCGCCACGCTTGCTGCGATGGCCGAGCAGCGCGTCGGCGACAACGCTGTCCGGGTGGGCGCGTACCTGCGGGAGCGGCTCGCTGCGATCGGCGAGCAGACCGGCGCCCTATCCGATGTTCGCGGTTCCGGACTCATGGTGGGGGTCACGCTGAGTAAGCCGATCGCTGCTCAAGTGGCGGCTCTGGGGCTAGAGCGCGGCCTCGTGTTGAACAACATCGGCACGGATATTTTGCGTTTCTTGCCGCCACTCGTGTGCGGAAAGCCTGAGATTGATACACTTTGCTCCACACTGACCAACATTCTTGTAGAGGTGAGCGCCGAATAATGGATACCTCGCTCTCGGGTCGCGACCTGCTCTCACTCGGCGACCTCACTTCCGAGGAGCTCGCGCTCATCCTCGACACCGCGGTCGTGCAGAAGCGCCAGTGGGCACAAGGAGTTCGCGAGACGCCGCTGGCAGGCAAGGCTATCGCGCTGATCTTCCAGAAGCCGTCGATGCGTACGCGCGTGTCGTTCGAGGTCGGTTGCGTGCGACTCGGAGCGCATCCCGTCGTGATGTCCGGTCCCGACGGCGCGTTTTCGCGCGGCGAGACCGTATTCGATACCACGAAGGTGCTGGAGCGCTTTTGCGACGCCATCGTGATTCGCACGTTCGCGCAGGCGACGGTCGAGGAGATGGCTGCGGTAGCGGACGTGCCGGTCGTTAACGCGCTGACCGATGACCACCATCCGTGCCAGGGACTCGCAGACCTGCTCACCATCCGCGAGCACTTCGGGGCTCTATCCAGTCTCAAGATCGCCTATGTGGGCGACGGCAACAACATGGCCAACACGTACCTGCTCGGGGGAGCGCTGTCAGGCATGGAGGTCGCGATCGCCACACCGCTTGGCTATCATCCCTCCGAGGCCGTCGTCGAGCAGGCCCGCGCGATAGCTTCCGGCACCGGGGCACGCATCTGCGTCACCCACGACGTAGATGAAGCGGTCGCCGATGCGAACGTCGTGATCACCGACACATGGGCCTCGATGGGTCAGGAGGAGGAGCACTCCGAGCGAGTCCGCGCCTTCGCGCCGTACTGCGTCGACGAGTCGCTCATGTCGAAGGCCGCCAAGGATGCCGCGTTCATGCACTGCTTGCCCGCGCACCGCGGCGAAGAGGTCGTCGACGCCGTCATCGACTCGCCATCCTCGCTGGTCTTCGACGAGGCCGAGAACCGGCTTCACGCGCAAAAAGCGCTGCTCACGCTCTTGCTCGCCTAGGCACTCAACGATTCCGGGGATTGGACGGGGACCAATGAGGAAGAGACTCGAACGGCAGGACGCCATTCGGCGCATCGTGCGCAACGAGCGCGTCAAGACTCAGCGTGCTTTGGTGGACCTCCTCAAGGCACAGGGCTATGTGTGCACCCAGGCCACCGTCTCGCGCGACATCACGGAGATGGGGCTGCGCAAGCTGCCCGAGGGCGTCTACGTGCTAGCCGAGGACCTTCACATGCAGCGCATGGTCTCCGACCTGGTCTTCGAGGTGAAGCGGACCGGTAACCTCGTGCTGGTCAAGGCATCCAGCGGCACAGCCCCCGGCGTTGCCGCCGCGCTCGACGCCGCCGAGATGGACGGCATTCTCGGCTCAGTCGCTGGCGACGACACCATTCTCGTGATCACCGAGAAGGAAGCCGACGCGATTCTGCTCTCCGACACGCTCGACAAGTTCCGCGGAGTCTCCCCCGAGACCTCGGTCAGCCCCGTCTCGGCAGCCCAGAAGAGCCGCGCTCAGCACGGCGGCAAGCACGAGTAGAGAGAGGGACCTACGCATGGCACGGGAGAAAGTCGTACTCGCATACTCTGGCGGCCTGGACACCTCGGTCGCCATCAAGTGGATCCAAGAGAGCCACGACATGGACGTCATCGCGCTGGCAGTCGACGTGGGTCAGGAGCGTCAGGACCTCGAGTTCGTGCGCCAAAAGGCGCTGCAGATCGGCGCGATCGAGTCGATCGTCAAAGACGTTCGCGAGGAGTATGTGGAGGAGTTCCTGTCCAAGGCGTTGCGTGCAAACGCGCTATACGAGAACAAGTATCCGCTGCTCTCGGCGATGAGCCGTCCGATTATCGTCAAGCACCTCGTCGAAGAGGCGCACCGGCATCAGGCCAAGTTCATCGCTCACGGCTGCACGGGCAAGGGCAACGACCAGGTCCGCTTCGAGGTAGGCATCACCTCACTCGACCCTGAGCTCCGGATCGTCGCCCCTGTACGCGAGTGGGACCTGTGCACGCGCGAGCAGGAGATGGACTACGCCATCGAGCGCGGCATCCCGGTTCCCACGACCAAGAAGAGCCCGTACTCGATCGACGACAACCTCTGGGGTCGCGCAATCGAGTGCGGCGTGCTGGAGGATCCCTGGGTCGAGCCGCCGGCGGACATCTACACGCTGACCAGCGACGCGCGCGCCGAGGAGTGCGGCGAGCCCGAGTACGCGGAGATCAGCTTCGAGCAGGGCCTGCCAATCGCATTGAACGGGCAGGTCATGAGCTTCCACGACATAATTGTGGCCATGAACGACCAAGCCGGTAAGCACGGCTTCGGGCGCATCGACATGATCGAGAACCGCCTGATCGGAGTGAAGTCGCGCGAGGTCTACGAGGTACCGGGCGCGCTGACCCTCATCCAGGCCCACAAGGCTTTGGAGGATTTGTGCCTCGAGCGCGAAGTTCTCCACTACAAGCTCGGTGTCGAACAGAAGTGGGCCGAGCTGGTCTACAACGGCCTCTGGTTCTCGCCGCTGAAAGAAGCGCTCGACGGATTCGTGGATACAACGCAGAAGCTCGTCACCGGCGACGTTCGTCTGCGGTTCTTCAAGGGCAGTTGTGTGGTAGTTGGACGCCGTAGCCCGTATTCTCTGTACGACTACAACTTGGCGACCTACGACGCGGCCGACACGTTCGACCACAAGGCTGCCAAGGGCTTCATCGACCTATGGGGACTTCCCACCAAAGTATGGGCGCGCCAGCGCCGCAAGGTGGGCAAAGAAGGGGAGGTCTAGGCATGGCTGTGCTTTCAGGACTCATGAGCATCGCGGGGTTCATCTTCTGTTGTGCGTTCTTGTTCATCCTGTTTCTCTGCGTGCTCGTGTTCTGGTATTGGCGGAACCAGCCCAACCAGAAGACCTCCGCAACAGCTCCCGAGCCGCCCATCCAGGCGACCATCGAGCACCCCACCGCGGCTGCTCCCGCCGCGCCGGTAACGCCTGCGTCTGAGGCGCCGGTCGCCCCCGAGGCACCTGCCGACACCACGCCCCCGAGCGCCGATGCCTGAGGCGAAGACGCCTTGGGGTGGTCGGTTCGAAAAGACGCCAGCCAAGTTCCTGGCTGAGTTCGGTAACTCACTGCCGGTCGACAAGCGCATGTGGGCCGAGGACATTCGCGGATCGATCGCGCATGCCCGCATGCTCGCCAAGCAAGGTGTGATCGCCGAGAGCGACGCGGACGCGATCGAGTCGGGGCTCTCGGCGATCTATCGCGAGATCAAGGGTGGCACCTTTACGTGGGACCTCGGCGACGAGGACGTCCACATGGCCATCGAGCGCGTGCTGACCGAGAGAATCGGTCCGGCAGGCGCTCGGTTGCACACGGGTCGCAGCCGCAACGACCAGGTCGCCACCGACGCGCGGCTCTACGCCAAACGCGCCTCAAAGGAACTGGCCGAGGCTGTGCTGGCGTTGCGCCGGGCGCTGGTCTCACTTGCCGAGGAGCATCTCGGCGTCGTGATGCCGGGCTACACGCACCTGCAAAAGGCCCAGCCGGTGCTGTTCAGCCATCACGTGCTCGCGTACTCATGGATGCTCGCGCGCGACCTCACGCGACTGCGCCACGCGCACGAAGCTGCCGACGTGCTGCCGCTGGGCAGTGCCGCCTTGGCTGGCACCACGTACCCGCTCGACCGAGAGTACGTTGCCGCGCGGCTGGGGTTCTCGGCGGTGAGCGACAACTCCATGGATGCGGTCTCGGATCGCGACTTCCTGCTCGACCTAACCTACGCCGCCGCGGTGTGTCAGACCCACCTGTCACGATTGGCCGAGGAGATCATCCTGTGGTCGACCGAGGAGTTCGGGTTCATCACGCTCGACGACGCGTTCTCGACGGGCTCGAGCATCATGCCGCAGAAGAAGAATCCTGACTTCGCCGAGCTCGTGCGGGGCAAGACTGGCCGAGTGCTCGGCGACTTGCAGTCGCTCCTTGTGACGCTCAAGGGTCTGCCGCTCGCGTACAACAAAGACATGCAGGAGGACAAGGAGCCGGTCTTCGACGCGATCGACACGCTCTCGATGTCGCTGCAGGCGATGGAGGGCATGCTGTCCACCCTGCGGGTCAACGCGGAGACGATGCGCACCGGCGCCCAAGGCGGGTTCATGGCAGCCACCGACCTTGCCGACTATCTCGTCGGCAAGGGGATGCCCTTCCGCGAGGCGCACGAGATCGTGGGGCGCCTCGTGCTGGAGTGCGAGCGGGAGGGCCGGACGCTGCAGGAGCTGACCCCCGCTGAGTTCACAGCGCATGCCGCGCAATTCGGCGTAGACGTCACACAGGCAGTCGACATCGATCAGCTTGTGGCCAAGCGCGTGACCGTCGGGGGCACAGGCCACGAGGCAGTGAGAGTCCAGCTCGCCTCGGCCAACGATGCGCTGGCGGCCGATACGGCGTGGCTAGAAGGCCTGGGCGAGTAGGCTGCCGCCACAGAGCTGTCGGCCCGTCGGTTCTTCGGGTTGACCGCCGGCCGGGATGCCCATATAATTAGACATTCTAACTATATGGAGGATCCATATGTCCGACTCTAAACGCATGGCTGCGGCACGCGCGTTGCTCTCGACGATGCCGCTCGTGAACCGCACAGTCGGCCGTGCGATGCGTATGAAGTGTAGCTCCGAGACGCCACTGCTGCCGCAGCAATATCGGCTGTTGGGTGCCATCGGACGGCGTGCCCGCACGCTTGGCGAGGTCGCGCGCATCCAAGGTGTCACTCCGGCCACGGCGACCACGCTTGTAACGACGCTGGAGTCGCGCGGGTGGGTCAATCGCGAGCACGACCCGGACGACCGTCGCCGAGTGGTCGTGTCGCTGACCGAAGGCGGCGCGACGGTTCTCAAGCGGAGTCAGATCGTCGCAGAGGGCGCGATGGCTGATCTGCTACAGCCACTGAACGCCGAGCAGCTCGCGCGCCTTCTTGACGGCCTGTCGGTTCTCGGCGAACTGGGTAAGAGCGACACAGCGCGCTGACCCGTCCGCACCCATACAACCAACTCGAGCGGCCCAACCCTGAGCCGCCATTCACGCTTGACGCCTCACTCGACAAGGAGACCCCGCACCTGATGACTCGATTGCTTCGCACGTACCTTTATCCCTACAGATGGCAGCTTGCGTTCGTCATGGTGCTGCTGCTCGCCCAAGCCATAACTAACCTGTTCCTGCCCGCCCTCAACGCCGACATCA